>PXDC01000130.1 GCA_003565135.1 Verrucomicrobiota bacterium | reverse complement strand
AGGACAACGTGCCCGCTATCGAGCCAGCCGTCCCGGAAGTGCAGCCCCTCCAGAACCATGTGGTCGCCGTCGAGGGTGACGGACGAGTTTCCCTGGAAAATGACCCGACCGGGGGTCCGGGCGCGAATAACGACCGGCCGACCGCGGGTTCCGGAACCGCTCAGGACCGGGCGCTTATCCACCCAAATGCCGTCGTCCAGCAGGATCAGGTCACCGGGCTCCGCCCGGGCCACCGCGTCGACGAGTGCTTCCTCGTCGCCGGCGGCGACCAGAATGTGCGAGGGAGAATCAATGGCTTTGGCGCGGTGTTCGGCGGGGGTGCAGCCGGAGGTCAATCCGGCCGGAAACATCAGGGAAACGAGGAAGGCTATGGCGTGTAACGGGATGCGGCGTGTTGTCATGGGAATTTTTCCGGTGATAGGGTTATGTGGTGGGCGCGCCCCTTGTCACAGTTCCGGGGGAGCTTCCAGGGTTGGAGCGGGGCGGAAAAGAGTCGAAATAAATCGTAGGGTCGCGGGGCCGGGCGAGGGTGACCGGGTGTGCGGTGCAGAACGGGTGATGTGGGGGGAGAGTGCGAACGCGTATTTGTCAGGAAATGCGGCGTGCCGGGCAAGGGATGCGGGGCGAATGGATGGTTATTTATGGAGAATGGGCCGCATCGGGCCGGGCGAGTGTTCGCAGAAACACAGGGGAAGTGCGTGGAGCCCGGAAAGGATTATATGGAGCAACAGAACGACCGGGCCAGTTGGATAACAGGGGGAAGGGTTCGGTGCCGTGTTCCGCCGCCAAGCGTTCCGGGGGTGCCGTTTCGCTTTGTTCTGTTGGGGGCGCCGGGGGTCGGTAAGGGAACCCAGGCCGAGCGTATCGCCGCGTATTACGGGAGTTGTCACTTGTCCACCGGCGATGTGTTTCGATCGGCGAAACAATTGAGCGAGGACGGCCGTGCATCCCCGAACCTGCTGAAGGCCTTGGATTACATGCGGCGGGGGGAATTGGTACCCGACGGGATCGTGCTCGAGCTCGTCCGGGAGCGGGCCGGGTGCATGGTCTGCGGCGGAGGCTTTATCCTGGATGGTTTTCCGCGCACCGTCGCGCAGGCGGAAGCCCTGTCGGCCCTCCTGGAGGAAAAAGGGGTTTCCCTGACCGCGGTGCTGAATTACGAGCTGCCGATCGAGCGACTGGTGACGCGGTTGAGCGGGCGGCGAGTGTGTTCGGGCTGCCGCGCGGCATTTCATATAACAACGCATCCTCCCCGGGTCGACGGGGTTTGTGATCATTGCGGCGAAGCCCTGTATCAACGGGAGGACGACTCGCCCGAATCAATCCGGGTGCGCATGGAGCAGTACGAAGCGAATACCGGGCCGCTGAAGGCGTATTATTCCCGGCGGAATCTCTTGGTCACAATCGAAGCCGAAGGGACGCCGGAAGAAATATTCCAACGTACCCGGGTCAAGCTGGATTCGCTGCTCACATTACGGTAACAGGCTTTGGGGGCCGTCCCGCCGGAGTCGGGTGCCGTGTTCGGTCGGAGCATCCGTTTGCCGGAACCGCAATGAACGGGTCATTCCCCGCCGGATTCCCCGGCGTTCCGTGGTGAGGGGCCGCCGCGAGAATTTTGTGGCCGAACGCTTTCAAAGCCTGTTAGGGTCGGGACCATGTCTCGAGGGAAGTTCTTTCAAAGTGTATCCAAATACTTCGATCGGGCCGCGGCCCTGTCGACAGTCAAATCGGGAATGCTGCGCCAGGTAAAGACATGCAACGCCGTCTATCGCATGCGCTTCCCGGTTCGGGAGGATAACGGCGAGATAACCGTGGTGGAGGCTTTTCGGGCCGAACACAGCTTTCACCGCTTGCCGGCCAAGGGGGGCATTCGTTTCAGCCGCCGGGTCAGTCTCGATGAAACCATCGCCCTGGCAGCCCTCATGTCGTACAAGTGTGCCATTGTCGGTGTTCCATTCGGCGGTGCCAAGGGGGGGGTGGCCGTCAATCCCGCGACGATCTCGGCCGGTTTCCGCGAGCGGGTGACCCGGCGGTATACGGCCGAGCTGATTCGCAAGAATTTTATCGGGCCCGATATCGACGTGCCCGCTCCGGATTATGGTACGGGCGAACGGGAAATGGGGTGGATTGCCGATACCTATAAGAACCTGCGCATGAACGAGCCCCACACCTACGCCTGTGTGACCGGAAAACCCCTGGGGATGCAGGGCATTCCGGGACGCAGGCAGGCGACCGGCCTCGGTGTTTATTACGGGATCCGGACCTTTATGGAACAGGCGGAGGATATGAAGGCGGTGGGCCTTTCTCCCGGTGTTGCGGGCAAGCGGGTGATTGTCCAGGGGTTGGGTAACGTGGGGTATCACGCGGCGCACTTTCTTCAGAACGACGGGAAGGCGGTGATAGTCGGAATCATCGAACGCGAGGGCGGCCTTTACGCGCCGGATGGAATGGACGTGGAGAGCGTGCACCGGCATCGCCGGGAAACCGGAACACTTCAGGGGTTTCCCGGGGCGACATTTATTGAGGACGGGCAATCGGTGCTTGAGAACGATTGCGACGTGCTGGTGCCGGCTGCTCTCGAAGAGCAGATCACGGCCGAGAATGCGGGCCGTATCCAGGCCAAAATTGTTGCCGAAGCCGCCAACGGGCCGGTCGGATTTGACGGGGAAGCCATTTTGTCGCAGCGCGGCATTCACATGTTGCCGGACCTTTACCTCAACGCCGGAGGCGTTACCGTATCCTACTTCGAATGGTTGAAGAATCGGGCCGGGGTCAGTTTCGATCGCATGGTTTCCCGGCACGAGGAATTGACCAAGATCGGCCTGGTCGAAGCCATCGAATCGCTTACCGGTCGGGATATCCCGTCGCCCGCCCGGCAGCAGCTTGTGCACGGGGTCAGTGAAGAGGATATGGTGATTGCGGCCCTGGACCAGACGATGATCCAGTCCTTTCACCAGATCCATTATCGCTGGAAGAGTCGCAATCTCGCCGACCTGCGTACCGCGGCGTTCCTGCTCGGCATCGAACGTATCGCCGACAGCTATGCGCAGCACGGCATCTTTCCGTGAACCCGTCCATTCTTCTGTTCGGAAGGGGGATCAACGGTTCAGCGGCCGGCTCCGCCTGGTTATGCCGTCGGCCTATTACGATTCAGGTCGGATTTTTCCCGGACCCTCCACCGGCGCCTTCCCGGCTCGGGTCTATTTCTTCGCCCGGACCAGGCCGGCGTCGGCCTTGATCTTATTGACGGTTGCCGGGGAAACCCCGAAAAACTCCGCCACCTGAACGGCCTTGCCGCCATCCTTCAGCATCTGGGTGATCTGCGCTCTCTGCTCATCGCTCAGCCGCTTTCCTTTTCCCTGGTCCCCGACCGGCACCGTGGAAACCCCGGCGGCGGTAAGGTGCTGTTTACAGAGAGTCCGAAATTCTTCTTCCTTCCCCTCGATCGGCTTCAGGGCCTCGACGAGGTCCGTCACGGTCCGATAACCGGTTTTATCCAGAACTTCGAGAAGCTGTTGAATCTTCCGCAGTTCCTGGCGAGCCTTTTTGGTCTGTTCGTCAAGCTGTCTCAGGATCTCGATGGATTTGACGTCGATTTGCATGGATTTTCTCAGTTTTTTCGGAAAAAGCAGGTGCCTTAAATGTTGAGGTTTTTATGACTTTTCCGATCAAGTCAAGGAGCATTCTCGTTTGCCGTCTTTCCGCAGGTATAAATAATAGCTTTGACCGGAATCCCTCCTCCTGTTGATTCCCCTGGCGATCCTTTTTTTTTATACTGTGCTTCATCCAGTTTTTCGAAAACAGCGGCTATCCCGTGGTTGTGGCGACCGGGTTTATCCCGGGAGATCCGGGGACCCGGAGAAACGGGGGATAAACCCCCTCGCTACGAAGCAATCCGAAAACCTGGCGACGGGGAGTATACCTCAAAGGTTTGAGGCGGCAAAAAGAGAGGAATGGATCTGATTCGGAGTCGAGATGGAAGCCTGTTTTCCCTGGTCTTCGAAAACCGGTTCCGGCCGCCATTCGACCCGTTTTATTGCCGATCTCAATCGTGGATTACTGCTGAAAACGCCGTCGTTGCTTTTTCACGGAGGCTCCGGCTTGAACCTCTATTGTTCGGAAGGGGATGGGGACGATGACGGCAGGAGGATGGGCAAGGGCGTTGGCAATCGGTTTATTCGTCTTTTCACGTCCGTCGTTGCGGGCCGTGCGGGTTGAAATCCGATTTTTGCACGACCCCATGGAGATGCGGGTGGACGACCCGGCAGTAATCCCACCCGCCGGTCGATTTCCCGCGACCGGGGTTTGTCTCGGGAATTCCGGGAACGTTTGAGACGGAAGCAGCGTAACCAAAACAAGGTGGATAGCGATTTTACGCGATTCGAGGGCTCCTCCCGCGACCGATGCTCCAACCTGAATCGATTGGAGGGGCCAAGGCCGCATGTTACTTGAGCGGGATAACGAGATTTCCTGTTTTTGCCATATTATGAAACCCGCCCGGACCATCACCGGAGGCGCCGAAAAGGTAAGCCGGGCGACCGTTCTCGAACAGGATAAACGGCCGTTCAAATTGACCCAGAACTTCTGTCTTGCCGTCGTCGAAAGTCACCTCACGGCTCCAGGCCTTCACCTTCGGCGCCAGTCTCCAATTCACGCCATCCTCCGAGAGTGTGTGGACGCCCGCGTGCCGTTCGCCGGAGATATGACCGGTCATGTCTTTGGCGATCAATTCATACCCGCCGCCCGGGTTTTGCCAAACAAAAGGGTCCTCCAGCTCGCCTCCGAGTTTGTCGATATTGAAAATCGGTTCGGTCCCAACGACCGTGTAAGGGCCGAGATAATGGGGTGCCTTGGCCACACCGAAAACCATCCGGCCGTGGGTGCCATCCGGTTGGTAGCGCCGCGCTTTGAAAACCAGAAGCACCGATCCGTCTTCGTGCACGACCGGCGCGGGGTTCGACGTAAGGAAGCTATAAAACGTTCCCGGCCGCACATCGAGAATTGGCCGCTCAAAGCGTTCCCACGGCCCGTCGAGATTCTTTGCCGTCGCGAGCCCGACGCGCTTGCCCGCGCGTGCCGCGATGCAGCGCGGATCGGTGAGTTCAAACCTTTCGCCGCGCGGCGCGTCTCCCAGTGGGTGGGTGCTGCCTATGTGGAAGAGCAAATAGGCGTCCCCGTGTTTCCGAATGGTCGGATTGTGTGTGGACCGGCCGTCCCAGTATTCCACGCCGCGGGAGGGCAGCACGACGGCCTTGAATGTGTAGGGTCCCTCCGGCGTATCGGATACGGCACGGATGACTTCGGAGTCCGTCATCCAGCCGGGATGAAAGGTAATGTCCTTCGGCCAGCGCGAAGCGAACATATGGTATTTGCCGTCGTCGCCCTTGATGACGGACGGGTCCCAGACCCAGTAGCCGTCCATCCGGAATCCCGAGTCGCGCTTGACCGTACCCATATCAGGAAAGTTGCTTGCGCAGGCATTCATACAACCCGAAATCACAAGTCCTGAGATGAGTGGGGGCAACTGTTTTTCATAATCCCAACCAGGCGGGGCCGGTACCAAATCGTAGCAGCGCGCCGCTTCAGCCAGCGCCCACAGTACTGCGCTGGCTGAAGCGGCGCGCTGCGTGGCGGGCACCTTTCGGAATATTTTGTGTGTTTCGCGCAAAATTTCACGAATACGGGGAATGCTACTCGGTTAAGGATCTTTCTATTCAATATCGAAATCGAAATCGAAATCGAAATCGAAATCGGGATCGCTATCGAAATAATTGATAGAAATTGTGTTAGCGAATTTTCGATACCGATATCGATCCCGATGGAGGACTTAACCGTGCCATTCGGAATACGGGACTAATGTTTCAAAAATCACGGAAGTTCGGACTTCGGCGAGCTCAGTCGAGCCGCTGGCAAGGCGGACCCAAAACCGGCGCAGCAATAGTACTGGAGT
>PXDC01000035.1 GCA_003565135.1 Verrucomicrobiota bacterium | reverse complement strand
GTTCGGCGCGAAGCCGATGTCGCAGAGGGCCGTATTGCCGGCACCGACACAATTGACCGGGACGTAGGCGCGTCCCTCCTTCTCGCGGCGGGCATGGAAGTGTTTCTCGATGGCCCGCTGCAAACGCAGGTAGACCCCGTCCAGTTTCAGTTCCTCCTGTTTGACGTGGGTCGGCTCGGCGCGCGGATCACCGTCGCGGTGCTGGGGCTGGCCCATGCCCATGACCGGCTGCTTGTTGTCGAGGTAGTCATCGACCAGCGTTTTGGCGATCTCCTCGATGGTTTTACCTTCGGCGAGCGCGCGCTCCAGGTACTGGTTCATCATGTAACCGTGCGCCGCTCCCGGGCCGTGGGCACTGCCGAAGGTCATCACCGCGGAGGCCACCGCGGCGGGAAGATTGGGCCGGCCGGCGGTTACCGAGATCGCCGATGCCGCCGAAGGCGACATCGAGTGCTCCATGAATTCACCCATCTCGTACTTGAGCATCTTCTCCTCCGCCGCGGTCGGAATCCGCGACTGGAAAAGCACAAACATGGCGTCGCAGAAGGAATACCCTTCTTCGGCCAGGTCACTGAGGTTGTACCCGCGGAGCACCGTTTTTTCTTCGGTCTTGTAGGAGATGGCCGTCTTCCTTTCGAGAAACGGCTTCCGCCCGGTTGAGGTCTTCTTTTCTTTCTGATCCATCTTCGTTATTCTGCGTTAAGACAAGATCCGGGCGCAAACCGCGTTTCCGCCCGGGCGAGGTAGCTGCTGAGGTGTGAAGGGAGTGTTTCAGGCGACCATACGGCGGGGAGCGCCGATCGCAATAAAAATTTCCTCGTGGTCAAATAAAATTCCTCTCAGTCCCCTTGGCGGCGAGCGTCATTCCCTCGGTCCCCATTCACCGGCAAGGTACCGTTGCACAGGAAACCGAGGATTTCGTAGTTGTCGACCAGGCCCCCGCGCAGGCGCCCGGCGTACTCCGGCTTCAAAGGGCGATTGAGGATGAAGGGGACCTCCCGCTCGTGCAGCCCCCCGTGGGAGCGGAGCCCCCGGCGGACCGCGGAGAGGTCGTGCCATTCGGGCGTGCGCCCGAAAACGGTGTGCCGGTCGCCGAGCACGACCAGGTCGCCGATCCGGTCACCGGGAAGGGAAAAGCGTGCCTCGGCCTCCTCCCGGACCAGCACCTCGTCCACGCCGGGAATCGCCGCGAGGACCCGCCGGGCGGCCGCCACCCTTCCCGGCTCGATGTAAACGGTGGCAAAGGAGCCGAGCGCGCCGTGATGAACCACGTAGGGATCGGTGATCGGCAGGATCACCCGGGCACCGGCCACCCCCCTGTCCGCCAGGAGCGATTCGAGGTACCGGACCCGGGGCGAACCGTCGGGAAAGGTTTTGTCGTTCATACCGTGATCGGCGGTGATGCCGAGGACGACTCCCTGACCCTCGATCTCACCCAGAAACCGGTCCATCCGGGCGTAAAAGGCGCGGGCCTCCTCCGCCTCCGGCGGCCATTTGTGCTGCACGTAATCGGTCGTGCTCAGGTAAAGCACGTCGGCCAACCGGTTGCGCAGGAGCCAGCTCCCGGCCTCGAGGCAATAAACACTGCATTCCGGATCGTACACCCCGGGGTTGTCCCGACCGATCGCGGCGGGTACCCGGCCGATCCCGTTCTCCGCTTCCGTCGCCTCATGGGCCTTTTCCACGGAGAAACAAATACCGTTGCCGAGGCCCGCGCCCAGGAGCCGGCGCAGTTTGTCCTTGGCCGTGACCATGGCGACCGACCGGCCGGCGTCGGCGAATCCCGCCAGCACCGTGGGACAACGCAGGAAGGCGGGGTCGTTCATCATGACCTCGCGGTCCCGCTCGCGGTCGTAATAAAAATTGCCGCAGATCCCGTTGACCGACGGCGGCACACCGGTCACCAGGGCCAGGTTGTTGGGATTGGTGAAGGAGGGGATGACCGAACGGGCGACGCCGGCGACTCCACGGCGGCGGATGCCCTCGAGATTCGGCATGACGTCTCTCGCCGCCTCCAGGTAAGCGGGCGCGGTGCCGTCGAGGCAGACCAGAACCAGGGGTTTATCCGGGAGAGCAAAACGGTTTCCGTTTACGGTGAAGGTCATCTCATCCCCATCCATGCCTCGGGTTCCGTTCGTCCGGGAACCGCCACTCAGACGTTGTCGCCGGAAAACACACAGAGCACCTGCGCCGCCTTCGGCCCGGAATTGAGCAACCGGTGTTTTTCGGTCGCGTCGATATAGGCGCAATCGCCTTTCTTCAGGCAGTACCGCTCCTCGCCGTACTCCAGCTCGACCGCACCGTCGATCACCATGAGGAACTCTTCCCCTTCGTGGGGCAGGGCCTCCTTGCGGGGTTCACCCCGGGGCACCTCCAGCAGGAGCGGCTCCATGAGTTTGGCGTGCCGGGTGCTCGCCAGCGAGCGGTAGACGATGCTCGACTTGGGCCGGTCCCGATCGAACACGGGCCCTTCACCGGCCGGCACGATCACGACCTTCTTTTTTTCGTCCACCCCCTCCACCAGTTCGGAAAAGGTCACCCCCAGCGCCTCGGCAATTCGCCCCAGGGCGGCCAGCGACGGTGTGACCCGAAAATTCTCCACCTTTGATAGCACACTCTGGGTCAGTTGGCTGCGCTCAGCCAGTTGGCCGAGGGTCAACCCCCGCTTCTTGCGGATCTCGCGAATTCGCTGTGCCAGAAAAACCAGGTTCATAGGAAATTTGTGAAAACCTTATACGCCGACCCCCCCGCGGCCTGCAACTCCATTGAGCCACGGATTCAACGCTTTGTGGCTGCTCCCGGGCCTCCGGAGCCATCACCAACCCCGCGCACGGGGAAACGCGCAATCGAGACTCGGCGGCGCTCGGCCGGAAAACCGCGGCCCGAGTTCCCCGTCTACGGCTTGACCGCAACCCGCAGGATATCCTGGTGGGCGATGGCGTAATCGAACGCTTCTGAAATCCGCTCCAATGGAAAGGTTTTTCCCACCACCCGGCCAAAGGGAAACCGCCCGCGACTGGCCTCGAGGAAGCGCAGGGCGGTCAGCAGATCGCCCGGAGCATAATTATGCTGGCCGCTCAACCGGAGCAGCCGCGTGGTGACCATCCGCAGGTCGATTTCCGCCAGGGCGCCGGGAAAAACACACCCGGCCAGGACGTACGCCGCGCCCTGCTTGAGGGCCGGAAGCGCCTCCGCCACCGCGCGCGGCTGGCCGCAGACCTCGATGGCGGCGTCGAACCCGTAGGGTCCGGCAATCTCGCGGGCGCGGGCCTCCAGCGCCCCCGGACCCGCCTCGTCGACCCGCAGGGTATGGGTCGCCCCGAACTCCCGCGCCAGCTTGAGCCGGTCGGGATTGGTGTCGGTCACCAGAATCGCCCGGCATCCGGAGGCCGACGCCAGGGCCGAGGCGCAGAGACCCAACAGCCCCGCTCCCTGGATCAGCACCGCCTCCCCGGCCCGGATACGGGCGGTACGGTGAATCGCAGCCACGGTGGCCATCGCGCAATTGGCGAAGACCACGTCGTCAAATTCGAGCGAGTCGGGAATCCGGTAGATGGCCGACCCGGGGGCGAGATAAATATATTCGGCAAATCCGCCGTTGAGCGGGGGCCGTGTATCCACGGTTTCATGACCGTATTTAAAAAGGGTGGCGCATTTCTGAGGAAGGCCGTCCCCGCAATAAAAGCAATGCCCGCAACTGGCGGCGACACTCCAGGTCACCCGGTCGCCCGGGGAGAGCGCCCCCCCCGCGGCATCGCGGCGGAGATTTTCTCCCAGCCGGGACACCACCCCGCAGATTTCGTGGCCGAGGATGAGCGGCCCGGCCGGGGCACGGTGCCCGAGGGAGGGGTGAACGTCCGAACCGCAGATCGCGCTCGAAACCACCCGCACGACCGCCTCGTCCGGCCCCGGCTCGGGAAGCTCGAACTCGCGGAGCTCCAGCTTCCGGGAGGCCGGATCGAAAACCGCGCCGCGGCAGGAAGCGGGAAGTTTGGAGGGGGGTAAATCGTTCCGGGGCTCCCCCTGGGTCGGGTCGCCCGCTTGCTCAGCCTTACTGGTCATTATTCGTGATAAGAAAATATTATTCCCTTATGTCAAATGTTTGTTTGACCTATTCCCTTGCCATCCGCCGGCGGATTGAGAGCATTGTTGCCATGAAGTTTCTGACATGGCCTGTAATCCTGGTTTCATTTGCCGCGGTCGCCTGGGCCGGGGCATCGACGCCGGCCGCCCGCTGGGAGCCGGCCATCGCCGCCTTCGAAGAGGCCGACCGGGAGTCCTTTCCGCCCGCCGGCGGCATCCTCTTCATCGGCAGTTCCAGCATCCGGGGATGGCGCTCCCTGGAACAGGATTTCCCCGAATACCACGTCGTCAACCGCGGTTTCGGCGGGGCCTGGGTGTCCGATTGCACCCACTTCCACGACCGGATCGTGGTCCCGTATTCACCGGAGGTCATCGTCTTCTACGCCGGCGAAAACGATCTGAACGGCGGCACCGCGCCGGAAGTGATTCGCGACAATTTCCAACGGTTTGTGCAGGAAACCAGGGATGAACTCGGCGATACCCATGTCGCCTTTATTTCCATGAAACCGAGCCCGCGCCGGTGGCATCTCACCGACGGCATGCGCGAGGGCAACGCCATGATTCGCGATCTCACCCGGACCGACGACAAGCTTTCCTACATCGACGTTTTTGATCCCATGCTCGGTTCCGACGGGACTCCCCGGGAGGAGCTTTTTGTGGGCGACGAACTCCACATGAACGCAACCGGCTACGCCCTGTGGACCGAGATCGTCGGCGAACACCTCCGGGAGATCGAAGCGCCGAAGAAACCGGAGTAACGCGCCGCCCGATACGCGCGGGTCCCCTTTATTCCTTAGCCGGCAGAGCCGCCAGGCGCGCCTCCCGCCGCGCGATATAAATGGCCGACAGGGCGATGATGACCGCCCCGGCCACCGTCCAGAGATCGGGAATCTCACCGAAAACCGCAAATCCGATCGCGGCGACAAACGGCAGTTGCATGTACAGGAAGGGAATGGCAATGGACGCTTCCGTCCGGGCAAAGGCCATGGTCAGCATCAATTGGGCCACGACCGAGATCAAGCCGATGGCCGCCATGATAGCCAGCGTCGCCGGTGTCGGCCACTGCCAGACAAAAAGCGCCGGCACCAGGCTCATCGGGGTAAGAAACAGGTTCAGGTAGAGGACGATCGTACGGGAATCCTCCGTTCGCGACAGCGTCTTGATCATAAGCGTCGACACCGCCATGAAAAAAGCCGCCAGTATGGGCAGGGCGATGACCCAGGACACCGGCATGACCCCCGGTCGCACAATCACCAGGACGCCGAGAAAGCCGACCGCGGTCGCGGTCCAGCGGCGGTACCCCACGATTTCGCCCAACAGGATGGCGGCCCCGGCGGTGGCAAAAAGCGGCGCGGTAAAGGTCAACGACACGGCCTCGGCCAGGGGCAGGAAAGCCAGGGAGGTGAACCAGCAACCCATGGCCAGGTAGCCCATGCCCGCCCGCGTGACGTACAGCCGGAGCCGTCCCGTACGCAGGGGGACCGACGCGGTCATCATCACCCAGGGCCCGATGAAGAGCAGCGCAAATAGATTCCGGAAAAAGGCGATCTGGAGGGGCTCGAGCGATCCCGCGCCGTAACGAATCAACGCGTTCATGAGCGAAAACCCCAAAGCGGCCCCGGTCATCAGCAGCGCACCCTGCATGGGCGCGGACAAGCGCCCAAAACGCCCTCCATCGGTCAGTCGGCTCCCGTCCATGCCCCAGGCTACCCGACCCCGAACCCGCGGAGCAACCCTCGTCCCGAAGCCCCGTAATCCCTTTTTCCTTTTCCCCTCGACCGGGACTCCGTAGCGTGGTCCGTTTAGGGCGAACGGATGACGGGAATCGATTTTCTTCAAGACCTCGGGATTGTCCTCCTGGTGGCGGGAGCGGTGGGGTGGCTGTTTCACCGGCTGGGCCTCTCGGTGGTCGTCGGCTACCTGCTGGCCGGGATGATCAT
>PXDC01000450.1 GCA_003565135.1 Verrucomicrobiota bacterium | reverse complement strand
CGCAGAACTCGAGCAGAAATGAATCGGAATCATAGGCCTCGAAGTCCCACATCATTCGGGCGTTGGCCGCCAGTCCCAGCACGAACTCGCGGACATTTCCGGTGTTGACCATCGACAGCTCCAGCGGCCTTTCGTTGAGCCCGTCGACAACCCGGTAGTTGGCTTCCATCTTCCACGGGCCCTCGCCCTGGGCGACGTGGGAACCGGTCGAGGTGAATTGCAGATTGAAATAGAGCCCGAGAGGCTGGTCGGCGGGAACGGGGCGCTCGGTCAGTCCGTGAGGCGGGTAGTGATCCCGACGCGCGGCAACGAGATTCCAGATGATGTCCGGCCGGCGAGGCAGTTCCAGCAACTGCTCCACGAAATAATCCGACATTTCGTGGTACAGGGGAATGCGCATCACGGGATCGGGACCGCCGTGCTTGTCGACCAGTTCGATCTGGCGGTCCAGCATCGACCGGATAAAGGCGGCCCTCTCGGCGTCGGTTTGAGGCGCGTCTTCGTAGTCCTCCCAGAAGGCGACGTCGCCATGGGCGCGGAAGGTCACCGTCCAGATGGTTTCCAGTTGCGCGTCGAGAACAATCCCCATGCTGTGTCTCCAGAAATCGAGCATGGCCGGGAGATTGGAGAGTGTGCGGGGGGGCGGTGCCTGATTGCGGATCCCCGACCAGTAATTGTTCCAGCGGGTGTCCTCCATCCGGGTTCCGAGCGGGCTGGTGTGCGTCGACATGACGGCGATACCCCGCTCGCGGGCGGTGTGCGCCTCGCTGGTCACATCGTCAAACGAGGGCGCCACCACGCCACCGGTGTCCCAGGCGTTGAGTTTCAGGCGCAGCATGGTTTCGGCGACGGCGTCCCGGTTGGCGGGATCGCGCTGCATCCAGGGGATGAGGTAGTCCTGGTCGTTGGGGAACCAGGTGCGCCATTTCACGTAGGGAGGATCGACCTTCAGGTCGGTGGAGAGGGGGATGTCGAGAGCGTCTTGAGTCTCCGGCTCCCATGAGGTCCAAACCCACAGCGGCGGCACCCCCAGGAGCTGCTCCGAAAACGTGTAAACGGCGTATAGGGCCCCGCGGGTGTCGGGTCCCTGCAGGACGAGGTACGGGTTGTCGCCGACCTGCTCGACAAACACGCGGTGCGCCTCCCGGCCATCCACCCAGCGGTCCTGCCCGATGCGCACGTCGACCTCCGGTCCGGCCACGACAATCGCGGATCCGTTACGCAGGTCCTCCTTGTCGTGGGTAAGAGGAAACTCGGCTCCGAGGATCTTTTCAAGGTCCCTTTGCAGATCCGCGACGGCCTTCCGCAACGGTTCCGCTTCCGCTTCCGAGACGTATATCGGGATCGGTGCGCCGGCTTCGAGGACGAGCGAATCCGCACCCGTTTCGTTTCCGGCGAGCGGTGCCCGGGCGGGCATGAACAACATAATGGCCGCGCCCAGTATCAGGCCGGCGTGCGGGACGGAAGGCGTTTGGGTCGATCGTTTCATGGTGATTAAAGGAAAACATCCCGGCCGCACCGGGGCGAGCAAAAGGGATGGAAAACCGGGCCGTAGGCTTCAATCCTGGATAAAACGCAGACGAAAGAATTGCGGCTCCGCCGCCGGTTCCGTCAGCGGGGCCCGGCCCCGGTAGAGCAGCCGGTGTTCGTCCAGCGATTCGGATTCCCACGAGGGAACGTCCATGGGCTCCCAGTTTTCCAGATCGGGCGAACGCTCCAACAGGAACCACGTGCGGGGAGTAAGGTTCGTGTGCCACGGCACCGCGACATCGAGTTCGTTGCCGGTTACGGTTAACCGGATCAACGGCTCGGCCGGCGCGTGGGCCGGGATTCCGGTGGCATAAGCGATCAGGTTGGGGATTCCGTGTCCGAACCGGTCCCGGTCGGGTTCCCGCTCGGCCGGAGGGATACCGGTTGCCTCGGCCCATTGGGCATAGGTTTGATAGTCCCGGTAGGAAAGAAGCAGTTGCGGACGCAACGCCGCCGAAGGATTCCCGGTGGACCCGTATTTCATCAACGGGCTGGAGTTGTCCTGGTCCAGAATGAGCAGGCGGAGGCTGACGGTTGAACCCGGCGGGGGTTCGGTAAAGGCCGGCGAGATATCGATCTCGACCGGACCGGTGGCGCCGTCACCGGTCCAGTTGC
The DNA here is from genome assembly GCA_003565135.1 of Verrucomicrobiota bacterium. GTDB lineage: Bacteria > Verrucomicrobiota > Verrucomicrobiia > Opitutales > T3Sed10-336 > PXDC01. The sequence goes on along the minus strand of PXDC01000450.1, from coordinate 3,908 downwards.
CCACCGCCTGTCCCGCCGTCGGGCGGTTGTTCCAGGTCAGCGTGTCCTGGGACCAGGCGTCGCTCTCGAGGAGGATCACCCGCCCGATGTGGGGCGTCGAGTCTTCCGTCTTGTGCAGCAGCAGCGACGCGCCCTCTACTGTTTCCGGGTCGATGGCGAGGGCGGAGAGGTCGAACTTCATAAAACCTTCCCGCGTGTTCGTCTGACCCTGTTCCTTGATCCAGATTTCCGGCCGCGACCCGTAATTGGTATCCGGATTGGCGACGTGAACAAAGGCATCATCGGTCGGAGAGAGGTTTCCGGTGACGATCTCGGCTGTTGAGGGGAAGGGGGCCAGCGATACGAGCAGGTCCAGTGTTTCCGCCACTTCCGGATGCCCGGGCAACTGTGCCGCCGCCCGTACCCGATAGGTCCCCGGCCGACTCCCGACAAACCGCGGGTTCGCGGTCGTGGCGTCGTCCAGACGGGCGTCGCCGGGGCCGTCGACCACCTCCCACTGGTAACCGAGGTCGCCGGGGCCGCCGGCCAGATTCGCACCCACTTCGGCCGCCACCCTCAGGTCGACGCCGGTGCGCGGGAGTTCGGTTGCGGGGGAACTCATGAGGTGAAGCCGCACCGAGCTGTGGCGACGGTCGAGCTGGTCCACGTAGAGGGATTGAGGCGTGAGGGTGGCGCCCGTTCCCACGCCTTCCACGTGATCGTCGGGTGAGGTCTGCGGCCGGGAGCTCGTGTACGTAACACCGCTGCGCGGGCCCTGGGTTCCGATGATGTAGCCGTAACGGGCCTGTTCACTTCGCACGACCGCGCCGCCGCTGCCTTCACCCCGCGTATTCCAGAAGGTGGTGTGGGCGGCGGTGATGTTGTGCTGCGGTATGGAGCCGAACGGCCGGTAGCGCGCCTCGTAATGACTGTCGATGGCCAGGTTCCCGTCGAGGAGGTTGGAATGACTGAAATGCATGTGATGGTCGCTGCCGGCACTGCCCGCGGTGCCGCTGGCCGCCCAGCGGGTAAACTGGTCGGTCGGGTTGTGAATGGCATTGCCGGTCGCTCCCATGTGGGAGAAGACAAAGCCGTGACGGTTGTGCGAGGCGACGCAGTTTGTCAGGAGATTGTCGCCGGCGTGGGTGAGCCGGTAATTGTAACCGTTACCCCCGCCGCCCCCGTATTGCACGCGCTGCATGCTGACGGTGTCCAGAGTGACGAAGCGGGCGTGGAGCAGCCGCACGCCGTTGCTCAGCTTGTGCGTGTTCAACGAGTTTCCTTGCGGACGAAAGGACGAGACCCGCCGTATCCAGCAATTCTCGACGCGGCGCAGGGCGATGAGGTAGGAGCCGTGGACGTCGTATGCCGCCGTGCCGCTGTTGGTGTAATCGTTCTGTTCCCATCCGCTTCCGGGGTGCTCGATGTTGCCGATGGAGAAATCCTCCAGGCCCACTTCGACAATCGCGGGTCCGGCGCGGTGCACGCGGGCGCTATCCCGCCTTTTCAAGGCGTACCGGATCGGTGCGTCCACCAGGAGGGTGTGGGCCGCGTCATCGACCGCGAGGACCGTCCGCGAATAAACCAGGCCCGGGAAATTGCCCGCATACCCGGCCCAGTTGGGTTCGTTGTGCTCGGCGATCCAATCCTCCGTAATCGTGTTCCGGATCATGATCCGGTCGCCCTGAGAAAATCCGCTGGCATCGCGCACCGGGATGACCTGGGTCGGCCCCATAAGGTCGCGCGTCAGCGGATTTCCGAAACCGTGGTCGGCGAACCACGACGCACTGGAGGGTCCCGTCACTTTGATGACCCGTTTTCCGCGCATGTCGTACGACGTGTTGACGAGGTAGGTTTCGTGCCTCCCCGCACCCCGCAGGATCACGTTCGAATGGGTGATCTGCAGCGCCCAGTTGCTGCCGGCCGGAGGCTCGATCGCGTAGGTTCCGGCCGGCATATAAACCACGCCGCCTCCCGACCTCACGGCGTCGTTGATCGCACTCTGGATCGCGCTCGTGCTGTCAGCTACGCCGCCGGGGTCGGCGCCGTAGGCGGTCACGTCGAATAGCGGACCTTCGACGTCCGGAATGGGCGCGTCGCCGCCCCGGTAACCCGCGCGTGAATAATCCTGCATGATTCTGTCGGTGTAAAAATCGGAATCCGCCGCCGGGGGGGACCAGTCTTCCGGGTACAGTTCGCTCCGCCACGATGCGGACACCGCGGGCGTCGCCACCAGACCTGCGGTTGAGGCTGCCAGAAGAACGAGGAGTGAGGCGGGAAAGCGGGTGTGCATGGGGCCGATCATCGCCCACGGGAGGTGAAACGGCAACTCTGTTTTACGGGTTAGCCCGGTTCCGCGGAAGCTGTCGTTTACGCCATGCACGGTTTATGATGGGCACGAGGGGATTATGTCTCCAGGTTTGTGGACTATGTTGACAGGAAAACGAGGTGCCGGCCGATTCGGAACTCAATGGGGTGTTTTGTGGGTGTGCTGGATCGCTGCCGGGTGTGTCGCCGGTGGCGGGCATGAGGCGGAGGAATCAGCGTCACCGCTGTATTTTGTTTCGGAGGACGGCGATGACGAAAATCCCGGCACCCGGGACGAACCGTGGGCCACACCCGGGCATGCGGGGCGAATGGCCGGAGCCGGGGATACCGTGGTTTTCCTTCCGGGTGACTATGCGGGGCGGCTCGTGCCGAAGAACAGCGGCACGGCGGACGCGCCGATTGTCTTCCGGGCGGCCGAGCGGCGAACCGCCCGCCTGGTCGGCACCGCCGAGGGGAGTTGGGAGCGCGGCGAAACGCCGCGGGTGTTTTTGGGCGATGTCGCTCACATCGAACTCAACGGTTTTCACATCGAGGATACGGGGAACGGGGGTTGGCTCAAAACCGATCGGGCCTCACACCTCGCCATCGTGGACTGCCGTTTCCAGGGCGGAACGCGCTGGGCGGCGTTCTGGATCGAGGAGAGCGAGGATGTTCGGGTCGTGGACAATGATTTCTCCCGGCGTGATTTCAGTGGTGATATGGGCCGGGTGGCGGCCTCGAAACGGCTCCTGTTCGAGGGGAACAGCTTCAGCCGTGCGTTGCATTCGCTGGTGATGCTTCACCTGCCCGCCGGCGGGTCGAGCCGGATCGTCGTCCGGGGAAACGTGTTTCATTCGGGATGGTCCCGAAACCTCGAAAACGTCGGGCATCCGCACGTGCTCGTTGAAAACAATATTTTCACCAACGCGTACAACGGCGGCCGTTCGGCCGGTTCGGTGAATCAGTTTACCGGATCCCGGGTAATTGTCCGTTTCAACCGGATCGTTCGCAACTTCGGCGCACCGTGGCAGGTCAATTCGTCCACGGCGCGGGTCAACGAGCACATGCGCTTTTACCACAACGTCTTTCACGGCAACCACGGCCCGGGTTTGATCATCCAGGGCGAGCGTTCGAATTTCGTCGATTTTATTCTGAAAAACTCGATCTTCGCCGACAACGACCCCTACGGGAGCCGGACACAGGTGGCGATTTCCGGGGGCGGTCCCGAATCGGTGCGGGTTACCGGCAACGCCTTCTCCGCCGGGGAATCCCGGATTCCGTCGTTGCTGCTGGTGGGGCATGGGCCGTTGAGCCTGGAAGGGGCGCAGGCGGATCCGGGAATCTTTGCCGGCAACGTGGAAACCGAGCCGGGGTTCCGGGACGCGGGAAACTTTGATTTTTCCCTGGCCGAAGGGAGTCCGATGCGCGAGGCGGCTGCGCCCCTGACCCGTACGCGGGAGGGCGGCAGCGGGCGCGACCTGCCGGTGGACGATATCTCGTATTTTTATGATGGGTACGGTATCGAAGGGGAGCGGGGTGATTTGATCGCGGTGGGCGCGCCTTCGAATCGAGCCCGTGTCGTGGGGATCGATTACGGGGAGCGGCTGCTGTTGCTGGACCGG
>PXDC01000413.1 GCA_003565135.1 Verrucomicrobiota bacterium | reverse complement strand
GCCCGGACGGGGCGGGGGGGCGTTCGGTTTCGGTCGCGACAAACCGGCCGGGCTTCTCCAGTACGATGGTCTTCATGAATGTGGATTTGGTAGCAGAACTCCCCCGGGCGCACAAACCCTTTGCCCGCAATTCAACCATGTAAACTACAAATTACCTGAATCCCTTCCGGTTTGATTGTACGGTTTTGGACAGAAAGCGTTGTCCTGCATTTCGAAAAACCCAACACCCACATCAAATCGGTTGCATCCATGCACATCAGTACTTCTACCCGTACCCCGCGCAAGGGGTTCACGTTGATCGAGTTGCTTACGGTGATCGCCATCATCGGCATCCTCGCGGCAATTCTCATTCCCGTCGTCTCGTCCGTCCGCGAATCCGCCCGCTCCGCCACCTGCGTATCCAATCTTCGGCAGATCGGTCACGCGCTCGCGCTGTACACGGACGACAACGACGGCTGGTTTCCTTTTCCCATCGGAGGATCGGGAGCGGAACAGTGGTCGCGCCAGTTGCGCCATTACGGGCTCCCCATGCGGTCGCAGAGCCCGGCCCTGGACCACGAGGTTTTTGTCTGCCCGAGCAGCGACTACCCGGTGCCCTTTGACCAGGTCAACCGCACCTACACCACGACCGGGGCCATGCAGGGCGGGAACCGGGCCGGCGGCGGAGGGACCATTTCGGCGAAGATGCACGTTGACGACATCTGGGAGCCGACCCACACCTATCTCATTGCGGAAGCCCATAACCTGGGTGACAACAACAGCCGCTCGAACCAGCGTTGGAACGACATTTCGCGGGACTTGCGCGCGCCCTCGGCGGACCGCACCACCGCGATCGCCTTCTGGCACAACGACCGGACCAATCTTCTCCGGGCCGACCTCAACAGTGTCGCGTCCCTGAGTTTCAACGAATTTCGAAACGACCTGCAACTGTGGCAGTGGCAGGGCGTGGCACCGCCGCAATAGGGATCGGGGCGTGCCGGGAACACCGTTGGAGCCGATTGTTTTCACGGTGTGTGTTTGTATGCCGCCCCGGTGGCTCCGCGCACGCAGAGGTGGGAACGGGAACGTTCCGGTGGACGGCATCGATAGAATTTGTCCCGCGCGGGCGAACACGGGACGACCCCCAGGTTTATGACAGAAGAAAAACGTTACACCGCTTCGATGGATCACGCCCCGCTGCGCCGGTGGCTTAAGTTTTTGGGGGCCGCGTTGGCGGCCATGGGGGCGACGGCCTGCTCGGAGATGAATGAGCGGCTATCCGCTGATCCCGCCTTTCACGGCGACGACGGGCGTTTTGTGCAGCCCCGGGTCGATGAGAAAGGGGATCCCCTGCTGGTGGATTATTCCTACGCCGGCTACCGTTTTGGCGAGGAAGCCGTGCCGGACGTGGAGGGTCCGGTTTTTGACGTAACCGACTTCGGTGCTTCGCCGGACGACGGGAATGACGATACCGACGGGGTCCAACGGGCCATCGACGCCGCGACCGAAGCCGGCGGCGGCGTGGTGTTCTTTCCCCCGGGGGTGTTTCATTTTCACACGCCGCTGGGGGAGAAGGAGCCGCTGGTGATCGAAAGCAGCCACATCGTCCTGCGCGGCAGCGGCGCCGGAGTGGGGGGAACGATTCTTTTCCAGGTCAATGCCGAGGGCGGGTGGCTGGTGCAGTTCCGTTCGCCCGATGACGGGTTCCCCTTTGGTTCGGGCCTGGCCCGCGTGGTCGAGGACGCTCCCCGGAACAGCCGGGAACTGGTGGTTGACGACGGGTCCCGGTTGGAACCCGGGCAGTGGATTGCGTTGTGGGCCGAAAATCCCCGGGCCGTGGCGGACCGTTTTATGAGATCGCGCCCGATCCCGGAAGACTGGACGCGGATCCGCGAGAACGGCGTGCCGTTGCGGGAGATCAACCGGATCGAATCGGTCGACGGCAACCGGGTCACGCTGAAGGCTCCCATCCACCTCGCCCACCTGGAGGCATTTGACATCCGGTTGCGGCCCTTTGAACCCATCGAGGAAGTCGGGGTGGAGGACATCGCTTTTATGGGCAACTGGCTGGGTCATTTCCTGCATCACCGCAGCCGGTACGACGACTACCATTTCAACGCGCTCCGTTTTATGCGGGTGACCGACGCCTGGGTGCGGCGCTGTTCGTTTATCAATCTCAACCAGACGCTCTCGGTGGATACGACCGCGAACATGACGATCAAACACACCCGTATCGCCGGGACCGGCCCCCATTCCGGGCCGACCCAGAACCGCTCGACCCGCAACCTGGTGGCGCTTTCGAGCGACGAATCCGACGGGGCCTGGCACAACCTGCAATGGCGGGCCCAGACCGCCGGGGCGGTGTTCTGGCGGGTGGACATGCACCCGGTGATGCCGATCGACGTCCACGGCATGTACGCCTACAGCTCGCTGCTCGACGCGGTCAACGGCGGGTACCTCATGGACAGCGGGGGACCGGTGGCGTCGTTTCCCCAGCACGGACCGGGATTCGTTCTGTGGAATTTCAGCTACCTGCACGGCGCGACCGAAGCGCAGCGGCGCAACAGCAGCCGGGCCCAGACCATCGGGCCGTGGGGGACGCGGCCCTGGATCGTGGACCCGATCGCGGTCGGCCTGCACGGAGCGGCCGAGGAGATCGGGGTGGATGAGGACGTGTTCCTGGTCATGGATTCGCTGGGGGAACCGGTGCAACCGGAGTCGCTCTACGAAGCGCAATTGCAGCAACGCCTGGGGCGGTTGCCGGCCTGGGTGGGCGAAGCCAGGGAGTCCTGGGAGGCGTTCCGGGAGATGCCCCTGCCCGAATTCTTTTATCCGCTCCGGGAGAACAACCCGGTGACCCACAACTTTCCACAGGAGATCCCTCTCGATTTCCTCGCCGAAGACCTTCAGGGGATCAAACAAATGCGCCGCCACCCGAACGATTTTGAAGTCGAACCGCCGCCGGACGGAACCTTTCGCACCGACTTCATGAAATTGAAAACCGTGGTGCACAACGTGCTCTCCTACGTTCATTCGTTTTCGGTTCCTTTCGGCAGCACGACCCTCTACGCCCAGCCGGGGGGTCCGGGGAGCGTCACGATCGAAAAGAGCGAACGCGACGGCCGGCGAGCATTGACGCTCCGGGTCACCTACCCGCACGAGGAACCGGAAGGTTATTACGAGCGGTACCCGCGGGAGCGGCACGTGCGGGGAAAGTACCTGGGCGATAACAAGGCCGAGGAGTGGGATGCGGCCGAGGAGATGGTCCGCGCGCTGGGCGGAACCATCGAGCGGCGCAACACCGGCGGGGGCGCCGAGGTCCGGATCACGGTGCCGGAAATGAACGGCAGGTGACGTTGCCTGAGGCCGGTACCGGTCCCCCGCGGCGGCGGGCGGAACGGGCGCGAATGCGCCCGCCTTACGCCTTGACCGCCATGCGGGACAAGGGCATCGTTCGCAGGGGAATTGCCGGCGGCATGTACGCTGTCGTGCGAGTGTTCCCGCTCCCATTTCAATTGTCATGATTCCTTTTACGCCACTCTCCCGTCCCCTGGCCTCGCTGGTTGCGGTTTCTGCATGGATCGCGTTTTCGGGCTCGAACCCGTTGTGGGCGCCGCCGTTTACCCTGGAGGGGCCGGGGGTCGATCCCGCCGACTTTCGGGTCACCGTGTTTGCCGACGGTTTGGATTTTCCGCTCGGGATGGCCGAACTGTCCGACGGCTCCATCATCGCGACGGTCAGCGAAGGCACCTCCTTCTTCAATTCGAACGGCAAGCTGGTTCGCTTTGTCGACAGCAATGGCGACGGTGTGGCCGACGGGTCGCCGCAGGTGCTGTACGACGATCTTCCCGGTTCGTTGACATCGGTCTGTGTGGGCGGTGAGTTGGTCTTTGTTGTCGGGGTGGGGCGACCCCTCACGATCCTGCGGAAAGGGGAGACATCCTCGGATCCCCTGACCTTTGTGGGCCGGGTTGATTTCAATTATCCGGGCACAACCACCTACCACGCCCACTCCGCCCTCGAGCTTCGCGAAACCCCGGGAGTGGACGACAGCTACGACCTGTTTTTTCAGATCGGCTCCGACAGCAACTTTGCCGAGTCGACCCGAACGGTGACGATCGAAAGCAGCACGGTAGCCGGTGTGGCCGGAACCCTGGTGGCGGATTCCGCCTACATGATGACGATTGTCGACGAGGGCTCGCAGGCGCGGATGAGCCGCGTCGTGCAGGTCGGAGCCGGCCTGCGCAACGCGGCCGGTTTTACGTTTCATCCGGCCACGGGGGACCTGTACCTGCAGGATAACGGGATCGACGGCCTCGAGGTCGCGACCGAGCCCCACAGTGCGGACGAACTCAACTTCATCGCACGGGAAGACGTCGGCCGGGAGCCGATTCCGGATTTCGGTTTTCCCGACAATTATATCGCCTACCGCACCGGCGAAGTGGTCGGCGGGGAAGGCGTACAGCCGGTTATTGCCTTCCAGCCGGTTCCGGATCCGCAGACGGGGCGGCGCAGCGAGGGCCCCAACGACATCACCTTTGCGCCGCCCGGATTTCCCGACGGCCTCAATACGGGGATTTTTTTGGGCTTTCACGGGATATTCAATCAAGGCGGTCTGGCCAACGACCAGAACGCGGTGGTTTACGCCGACCCGGAAACCGGCGGGTATTTTCATTTCATCCACGGACAGCAGGAGGGGATCGGGCACCCGGACGGATTGCTGGCCACGCGCAACACGTTGTTCGTGGCCGACATGACCACCGGGGGAAACATGAACGACGGTGCCGGCCAGGGGGTCATTTACCAGATCAAGGCGTTGACGCCGCCCGTGCCCCCGGATCTCGCGGCGCGGCGGGCGGGGCCGAACCTGGAGCTGACCTGGGACCGCGGTGTGCTGCAGCAGACCGACGATCTCGAGGGCGAGTGGCAGGACGTGGACCAGGCATTCAGTCCTTTTGTGGCGGATCCGGAAGGGAAAAGACGGTTTTTCCGCGTCGTTTATTGATGGCGGAGGGCGAACCGTCCGCCGGGAAAAAATATTTGTATGAATAAAATAAATACCGAGTCCAGGCCACGCGGCGGACTGTTCGATCTTCAGGGGAAAACGGTCCTGGTCACGGGATCGACCGGCGGGCTGGGTTCGGCCATCGCCCGCGGGTTGGCCGAGAACGGGGCGACGGTGGTTTTGAACGGCCGCAACCGGGAACGGCTCGAGGCGGCGGTCGAGCGCTCCCGGAAGGCGGGGCTGGACGTGCATGGAGTCGCGTTCGATGTCACCGATTTTGAGTCGATCACACCCCGGATCGAACAAATCGAGAGCGAAGTCGGCGTCCTCGATGTGCTGGTCAACAATGCCGGCATTACCCGGAGGGCGAGTCTGGAGGATCTGGAGGAGGCGGACTGGCGCGAGGTGATCGACACGAACCTCACGGCGGCCTTTCTGGTGGCCAAGGCCGCGGTCCCGGGAATGATCGCGCGCAAGCGGGGCAAGATCATCAACATCGGCTCGCTCATGAGCGATCTCGGCCGGGCCACGACCGGAGCGTACGCCGCCTCCAAGGGCGGGATCAGAATGCTCACCCGGGCCATGACCGCGGATTGGGCGCGGCACAATATCCAGATCAATGCCATCGGTCCGGGGTACTTTGTCACCGACCTGACCCGCCCCCTGGCGGACGACGCGGCCTTTACCGATTGGCTGACCCAAAGGACGCCGGTCGGGCGGTGGGGACAGCCGGAAGAATTGGTCGGCACGGCCGTATTCCTGGCCTCGGCGGCGTCGGATTTTGTCAACGGTCAGATCATTTACGTGGACGGCGGAATCCGCGCGGTGTTGTAAGCGCCGGAAGGTGAGGGTTCCCCGGGGAGATGGTTGTCATCCACCTGTTCAACCATGTAAATGACAAAGGCATTGTGGTTGTGAAACCGCCGGAAATATCCTCGGGGTGTTCCTAATACGACGACCGCACGGCGACGGCCGACTCTGACCCTTACCGCGCGGAAAAACCCATTCAACCCTCCCAGACCCATGATGCCCTTGCTTTCGACTCTTCGATCGAGCGCCCGCTTCGTAACGGCAGCCGCCATTGCGGCGTGCGG
>PXDC01000151.1 GCA_003565135.1 Verrucomicrobiota bacterium | reverse complement strand
TTCTGCGGATCGAAGCGTTCCACCGCCTTGATGAGCCCGATGTTTCCCTCGCTGATCAAGTCCACCAGCGGAAGGCCGAAGTTGCTGTAATCGTGGGCGATTTTGACCACCAGGCGGAGGTTGGACTTGATCATCAAATCCCGGGCCGCCTTTTCCCCTTTTTTGATCCGGCCGGCGAGTTCAACTTCCTGCGCGGGCGTGAGGAGAGGAATCCGCCCGATTTCCTGGAGATAAATATTGATGCTGCTGCGGTCCGTGGCTTCCGGGTAGGCGGATGCCGCCGAGACCCGTCGGCCGCGGGCGGGTTTGTTCTCGGCCGCCGGTTTGGCGACCCGGTTTGCAGGCGCGACCGCGGGGGTGGAGGTCGCCTTGGCGGGGGCCTTGGCGCTTCCAGGCCTCTTGACTTTGGCGGGCGACGAGGACCGCTGCTTCTTGGCGGGAGCCCTTCGGCGCGACTTTTTTTCTTTCGTCATTATCATGGGATTGGGAAGAAGGAGTCGGGATTGCTTCCAGTGAGGAAAGCAAAAGCGGCACGTTGTTCCGTTACTTTCCGCATTCGCTCACTCCGTTAACAGGTATTTATACCGTGTAGGAGGTCGCGACACCCCCGTTTATTCCCTTTTCCATGAATTTTCGCCCTGGCGTTGGAGGGGGCGGGTTCCTCCGGTCGCGCAAAACAGGCTGACCGGGGGTAGGGTATCGAGGAGAATATTCTCCAGGATAAGAAAAAGATTTCCCGAGTCAAATATTTTCCGCAATGTGGATTGCCTTAAGCATGCCCTTGGCTTTATCGACCGTCTCCTGGTATTCCCGTTCGGGTACGGAGTCGGCCACCAGGCCTGCCCCCGACTGGACGTAGATCCGGCCGTCCTTGAGGAAGGCGGTACGGATGGCGATACAGGAGTCGAGATTGCCGTCGTAGCTGAAATAGCCGAGGGCGCCGGCGTAAAGCCCGCGCCGGTCGGTTTCCATTTCCGAAATGAGCTGCATGGCCCGAACCTTGGGGGCGCCGCTCAACGTACCGGCCGGAAACGTCGCCCGCATGAGGTCGAAGGCGGTTTTGTCCGCCGCGATTTTTCCCTCGACCCGGGAAACGATGTGCATGACGTGGGAGTAGCGTTCGACGAACATGTAATCGGGCACGTGCACGCTGCCGAAGCGACAGACCCGGCCGATATCGTTGCGGGCCAGATCGACCAGCATCAGGTGTTCGGCCCGCTCCTTTTCGTCCGCGAGCAGTTCCTTTTCGGTCGCGAGGTCGGCGTCCTCCGTTTTTCCCCGGGCGCGGGTTCCGGCGATGGGCCGGATCTCCACCTTCTCTCCGGTCAGCTTGACGTGAACTTCCGGGGAAGCCCCCACGGCGGCGAATTCATCGGTTTCCAGAAGGAACATGTAGGGGGATGGATTCACCGTGCGCAGGGCCCGGTAGAGGGCGAGGGGCGCGCGGCTGAACTCCCGCTCAAACCGTTGCGAGAGGACCACCTGGATGATGTCGCCGGCACGGATATATTCCTTGGCCCGTTCCACCAGTTTTTCGAATGCCGGGCGCGTGAAGTTACCCGGCGGCACCTCGATCCGTTCCGGTTCCACCAGGGGGACGGGGTTGATGCCGCCGCGCTGGGCGATGAGGGCGTTCAGGTCGTTTATTTCCCGAACGGCCGCGTCGTAGGCGCCGTCCACGTCGCCGTCCCGGACGTGGGCGTTGACGCAAAGGCGAAGGGTCTGGGTCACGCGGTCGAATACAAGCACGGAATCGATCAGCATGAAGAAGAGCGTCGGTGCCCCGGTGGCATCTCGGGCCGGCTCTGTCGGAGCCACCGGCTCCAGGTGGTGGACGTATTCGTATCCAAGAAATCCTACGGCTCCCCCGGTGAAGGGGGGCAGCTCCGGTTGACGCACCGGCCGGTAGCCGGCCATCTCCTCTTCGATCACCGCGAGGGGATCCCGTGCGCCGGAATCCTCGTGAACCGCGCCGCCGGATTCCCGGATAGTGGTCCTGCCGTCCCGGGTTTCGAATATTTTCCGGGGACGGCACCCGAGGAAGGTGTAGCGGTAAACGTTTTCACCCCCTTCGACCGACTCGAAAAGAAAGGCGGGCCCGCTTTCCCGGAGCTTGGCGTAGAGGGAGACCGGTGTTTCGAAGTCCGCCATCAATTCGGTGTGGACGGTCACGATGTTGCCCTCGCGCGCCAGGCGATGGAAAGCCTCTCTGTCGGGATGGATCTTCATCGGTGCGAAAGATGGGAAGCATCGTGACATCATGCTGGTGGAGCGAGCAAATATTTTTGAATTTGATTGTCGGCGACCGGGCTTCCCGCTATCAATGGGTTTCAGAACCAGAGAATCTGGCTTGTTATGGTACCCAAAGTCTTATGTGTGATCATGGGTGGAGGTCGGGGGACCCGTTTGCATCCGCTTACGAAACAGCGCTGCAAGCCGGCGGTTCCGCTTGCAGGCAAGTACCGGCTTGTCGATATCCCCATCAGCAACTGCCTGAATTCGGGGATGAACCGCCTCTACGTACTCTCCCAGTTCAACACCGCCTCCCTTCACCGGCACATCCAGGATTCGTACAAGTTCGATCCCTTCGGGGGTGGCTTTGTGGATATCCTGTCCGCCGAGCAGACCGAGGACGGTGATTATTGGTACCAGGGAACGGCCGACGCCGTCCGTCAGAACCTGCACCACTTCAACGATCACGACCACGACCTGATCCTGATCCTCTCCGGCGACCAGTTGTACCGGATGGATTTCCGGGAGATTGTTCGCCAGCACATCCAGACCGGGGCCGACGTGACTGTGTCGGCAAAGCCCTTTCCCGCCTCCGATGTGAGCGGACTGGGACTGATGAGGGTTTCACAGGATCTTCAGATCACCGAATTTGTGGAAAAACCCACCGATCCCCGGGTGATCGAGAGTCTGGTCATGGACCCGGAGATCGAAGATAGGGACTCCGAGTCCGGCGGCGAACCACGCTGTCTCGCTTCCATGGGAATTTACGTGTTCAACCGCGAGATCCTGCGTTCGGCGATTGCCAACGAGATGGCCGATTTCGGCAAGGAGGTGATTCCAAGTCTGTTGGGCAAGGCCAAGCTCTACAGTTTTATCTTCGATAACTATTGGGAGGACATCGGAACGGTGCGGGCTTTTTTCGAGGCCAACCTGGACCTCACCAATCCGCTGCCCCGCTTCAACTTTTTTATGCCGAATTACCCCATCTACACCCACGCCCGTTACCTTCCCGCCTCCAAAATCAATCGCTGCGCTCTGGAGAACGCCCTGGTCGCCGATGGGTGTATCATCACCGACGCCCGCGTGACGCGTTCGGTAATCGGCGTGCGTTCGTTTATCAACGAACAGTGCGAACTCGACAACGTGGTCGTTATGGGGGCCGATTACTTCGAGTCCGACGAAAATCTCCAGGATTGCCGGCGGCGCGATGTGCCGGAAATCGGTATCGGCGCCGGCAGCAGAATTTCGAACGCCATCATTGACAAGAATGCACGCATCGGGAAAAACGTGGTGCTTTCCCCGGAAGGCAAACCCGACTTGTTCCAAAGCGATGGCGTGGTCGTTCGTGATGGCGTGCTCGTGGTGACAAAGAACGCAGTGATTCCCGACAACACTGAAATTTAGTTTAAACACTTATGCAAAAATTCCTGGTTTGCACCGACGGCTCGCAATACTCACGCATCTGCTGCGAATACGCGGCATGGCTGGCATCACGTGTGAAGGCTGAGGTTCACGTGGTTTACGTGACCGACCTTCGGCGCTTCGAGATGCCGTTTATCACGGATCTCAGCGGCAGTCTCGGGATTCAGCCCTACCAGGGAATGATCGGCCAGCTCAAGGAGATGGAGGAGAAAAAAGCCGAGGCCATCAAAGCCGACTCGCTCAAGATCTTCGAAGAGGGGTACCCCGGGGGCAATACCACCTTTCACCATCGCACCGGCCTGCTCGTCGACCTGCTGGAGGAAATGGAAGCCGGGTGCGACCTCGTCATGCTGGGCAAACGCGGGGAGAGCGCGGAGGCCGCCGTGGAGCATCTCGGTTCGACCATGGAGCGGGTTGTGCGCGCGAGTTCCAAGCCCTGCCTGGTGACCTCGCGCAGTTTTCGGGAGTTTAAAAAACTGCTCCTGGCGTTTGACGGCGGCAAGAGTTGCCGCAAAGCCCTCGATTTTCTGGCCTCCACTTCCGCGCTCGCCGGCCTGGAACTGCACATCGTGGTGGTGGCGGAAGATTCCGGCGAAGAAGAGCGGGGTCTCCAGCAGTTGCAGGAAGCGGAGGCGAAGTGCCGCGATGCCGGCTACCAGCTCAATTGCCAGATGTTGCACGGGACCCCCGAGGACCAGATCGCGGACTACGTGGGCAAACAGGCTATCGATTTGCTCGTGATGGGCGCCTACGGTCACAGCCGGATCCGCCACCTCCTGATCGGCAGTACAACGACGGAAATGATTCGCCGGTGCCGCATTCCGGTGCTCCTGTTCCGTTGAACCGCCGGAGGCGCGCGCTCCGGCGGTTACCGCCCGGGCAGGCGGGTCAATCCCCGGTCAGGAGCCGGCAGTAACGCCAGGTCCCCTCGACGCCGCCTTCAGGGCGGCGGCACTCACTTTCGTAGGCCCGCAGCAGTCCTTTCATCTGCGATGCGCTCAGGCGGGGGGCCGCCGTGGCGCCGATGCGGTGCAGGTGGCGAAACAGGTCCAGGGCCGAGCGATAGGTGTGGACGTCGTCGCGGGTCTCGGCGGCGTGAATCCGGAAACCGGCGCGGCGGAAGAGCGCCTTCCATGCGTCCGCTCCCCTCGACGGAAGGGGCGCGTCCGGTCCCAGGAGGCGGTGCAGGACCGGGAGCGCGCCGTCCACAAAAAAGCCGGCCAGGACCCGGCCGCCGGGGTTGAGCTGGTCGCGCCAGGTTTCGAGAAGGGTATCCGGGTCGGTGCTCCACTGCAGAAAGCTGCAGGAAAAGATCCAGTCATACCGCTCACTGCCCGCTTCGCCCGCTTCGCGCACCGCCCAGGGGATCTGCGGAAACCGTTGGCGCCCGGCTGCGACCATGGCCGGGGAGAGGTCCGTCGCCAGCAAATGGCCGGACCAGGGAAGCAGGTGGGCGGTGAACAGCCCCGTTCCCGCCCCGATCTCCAATGCCCGCCCCGCGCGCCGATGCGGCGCCCACTCGGCCAGCCATGCCGCCATGACGCGCTGGACCTCGGCGTGGGCGTCGTACCGCGGCGCGGCCCGGTCGAAGCGGGGCGTCGATGGTGCCGGCGGTTCCGGTTTCATGAGTCTGCCGGCCAATGGGTTGCCTCCCAGCGCTTCGCCAATGCGCGCAGGAGGGGGAGAGGGTGATGGCCCGTGTTTTTGATTACTTCGATTTCCGGACAATGCTCCCGCAGGCGAATCGGGTCAACCAGGGCATCCGTTTCCCCCGCCAACGCCACCGATCCGGGGGGCAGGCCGACCCGGGCGGCGCCGTCGACCAGGAGATCGATTCCCTGTAACAGGAGCTCGCGATCGTAGGGAAGTTCGGTTCGACCGCGCAGGTCATCCAGGCCGGCGCGGCGGTAGAAATCCTCGAGCGCGCCGAGGGGATCCCGCTCCAACCAGCGCCGGAGCACGCGGAGCTGGGCCAGGCGAACGCGGCCCCCCAGATTTTTCTCCGCCGGGAAAGCGAAGAAGGGCGCCAGCAGACCGGTCGGCCGACCGGAGGTGCTCCGGCCCTCCGCCCGGAGCAGCACCATGGCTCCGAGGGAAAATCCCCCCAGCCGGTCGAAGCCGTGGTGGGGTTCCAGCACTTCGCTTTCCGTACCCGGGATAACGACCCGGTGGGTCCCGTCGGTGAAACACCGGCGTACCTGGGACTCGAACCATCGGGGCGGGATTCCCCAGCCGCTGATCCAAAGGCAGGTCATTGTTCCGGTGTAGGGCGTGAACGGCGTTCCCCGACAAGTGCCCGGCGGACGCGGGCGTAGTCGGCTTCCGACAGGCCGCGCTTGAGCGATAAACGAAGACGGCTGGTATCGGCGGGCACGGTGGGCGGGCGAATGGCGCCGGCCACGATTCCCTCGATGGTGGCCAGCTTTTCCGA
>PXDC01000291.1 GCA_003565135.1 Verrucomicrobiota bacterium | reverse complement strand
GTATTTCCGCAATCGAACGGCATCCGCGAGCAAACACCGCCTGATTCGTGAATGGACCACGCTCCCTGCCTTTTTCCTGGTTTCGGCCCTGACCGTTACCGCCGATCCCGGTTCGTCGGACCGCTCCGACCGACGAGGAACGCTACTTCCGCGTGCGGATTAAGCAGTAGAGCGGTGTTGCCAAACGGCTTCGATTCGTGGAGCGCGAGCCGGCGCGGCGCCTGGTGGCCGGCCGCCGGTTCGGGATCGTACGGAACGGTTTTTTTTATTTTGGCTCTTGTTCTAAAACATGTTTGAGGGCATATCGTTACCCGACCTGTACACCTGAAAGCACAACGACCCTATGAATGACAGAACCAAAACGGCATTGATCTACGGCAGCACGCGTGAAGGACGTTTCTGCGACACCGTCGCCGAGTGGGCGGCCCGGGAAACCCGCGCGCTGGAAAAATTCACGGTCGACCCCATCGATCCGGCCAAACTCGACCTGCCGACACGAATCCAGGAAGACGAAACCTCCGACCAGAAGGATGTCGGGCGCCGGCTGACCGAAGCGGATGCGTTCATTGTGGTGACGCCTGAATACAATCACAGTTTCCCGGCGGCACTGAAGATGTTGATCGATTTGTATGCCGACCCCTGGCAGGCGAAGCCGGTGGGGTTTGTCTCCTACGGCGGCGTCTCGGGCGGATTGCGTTCGGTGGAGCAGTTGCGGCTGGTCTTTGCGGAGCTGCACGCGGTGACCATCCGGGACAGTGTCAGTTTCGCCAGTGCCTGGGACCTGTTCGACGACCGGGGCAAACTCCGCGAACCCGAACGCCCCCGCCGCACACTCGGACGGATGCTGGCCCAGCTCGACTGGTGGGCCCGGACGCTGCGGGCCGGGCGCGAGGCCGCATCCTACGGGGACGTCGCCGGATGAAGCCGGGACCCGGGCCGGCGGGCAACATCAGGAGCGGGACAGACTCACCCCGCCTCGTCTGACGGCGGGACCACCGGTTTGACGCGGGCATTGAGAACCCGCTTTTCGCTGACCCCGGTGACGGTAACTTCGAGGGGGCCGAGGACAAACGTCTCCTGGTGCTTGGGCATACGGCCCAGCTCCGAAGTGATCAATCCCCCGAACGTGGAGACGTCCTCGTCGGACAGCTCTACCCCGACAGCCTCGGCGACATCGTGGATCGGCGCCAGGCCGTCCACCAGGTAACCCCCGTCCTGCAGGGTCTGAATCTGGGTTTCCTCCCGGTCGAACTCATCATGGATCTCGCCCACCAACTCCTCGAGAATGTCTTCGAGAGTAATCACTCCGGCCGCCCCGCCGAAATCATCCACCGCCAGCGCCATATGCATTTTCTGTTGAAGCAGTTTCTCCAGCACGAAGTCGAGCGAATCATCAACCGAGAAGCGGAGGATGTCGCGGCGAAACTCCCTCAGGTCGAGACCGTGCAGATCGCCCCGCTGCCGGAAGAGATCCTTGATGTGCACCAGCCCGATACACCGGTCGAGATCGCCCTCGCAGAGAGGAAAGCGTGTGTGACCGCTTTTCCGCGCGATTTCGATGTTGGTGTCCACTCCATCGAAAACATCAAAATACTGGATACGATTCCGCGGAATCAGCACGTCCTGGATGACCAGCTTGCCCAATTGCAGGGCGTTGCTGAGGATGCGTTCGGTGATCGGGGAAACCTCCGCCCCGTCACTCAAAAGCGAACGGATCTGAACCTCGACATCCAGCAGGCTGGTTTCTTCACCCGGCTCCGCCCGGAGAACCTTGAGCACCGCGGCCGCCGACCGCTCCAGGACCCGGGACAACGGGGCGATCAGAAAAGAGAACAAGCGGATAAACCAGGAGGCCCCTCCCAGCGCCTGGACCGGATACCGGATCCCGAGGGCCCGGGGAACCTGTTCCCCCAGGACGGTATGGATGGCAAACGCCACGAGAAAACTTCCCGTCCAGACGAGCAGACGGATGCCCGTCCCCACCTCCTCCGGACGGACGAGACCGGAAAGGTGCTCGACGAGGTACCCCAGCAGGACGCCGACGCCGAGCGTGCAGGCCATGCTGCCGAAACGGATGACCCGCGCGTGGTGACTGACGGCATCCATCATCCGCACCACCGCGCGCCGGCTGCGCGCCCGTTCCAGCAAGGCCGGGTCAAACCGGGTGAAATGGAGTTTGATCAAACCGAAATCAGCCGCGACGAAAACCGCATGAAGAGAGATCAACGCCAGGATGATCAGGAGGGGCCAGAGGATATCCATCATGATCGCGACTGCGTCCGGCAGCCCTCCAGCACCCGCAGAAAACGCTCGTTTTCAGCGGCGGTGCCGATGGACACCCGGACAAACTCCGGGAGACCGTATCCGTCGAGGGGACGGACGATCACCCCTTCGCGCTGCATATTCTCAAAAAAGGCCCGACCCTGGCCGACCTTGACCAGGAGAAAATTACCCTCGCTGGGGACGGACTCAAAACCGGCGGCGGCCAGCCCGCGGGCCAGTTGCTCACGGCCTTCGCGGTTTCTGCGGCGACAGGACCGGACAAACTCGACATCGTCGAGGGCGGCGGTCGCGGCCGCCTGGGCAACCGCGTTGGTGTTGAACGGCTGGCGGACCCGGTTGAGGAGGGAAGCCCATTCGGCACTGCCGTAGCCGTAACCGATTCGCAACGCCGCCAGGCCGTAGATCTTGGAAAACGTCCTCAGGCAGACGACATTCCGTCCCTCCTCGATCAGCGGGCGCAGGTCCGGGGGCGAGTCGAGATACTCGGCGTAGGCCTCGTCGAAGACAAAAATGACGTGCGGCGGCAAACCCCGGGCGAAGGCGAGGATTTCATCGGCCGTGTTGGCGGTGCCGGTCGGATTGTTGGGGCTGGGCAGGAACACCATCCGGGTTTTGTCGGTGACGCGGGCCGCCATGGCGTCGAGATCGTGCCGGTAATCCACCAGTGGCACCTCCACCGGAACGGCCTCGAAGAGGAGGGTCACGAGCTTGTACACGATAAACGCCGGCGTCCCCATGACGACCTCGTCGCCCGGACGCAGGAAGGCGTGCCCGAGCAGTTCGATGACCTCGTTCGAACCGTTCCCGACGACGATCTGCTCGGGACGGAGCGCGCGCGTTTCGGCGATCTTTTCCTTGAGGTAGGTGGCGTTGCCGTCGGGGTAGAGGTGCCCCTGCCCCAGGGCGTGTGAAGCGGCCTCCCGGGCGCGCGGGGAAGGACCGAACGGACTCTCGTTGGACGCGAGCTTGATGATCGATTTCAGGTCGAGCCCGAGATCCCGGGCGACGTCGTCGATCGGCCGGCCGGGCTCATACACCGGCTGCCGTTCGACCAGTTTCTTGGCTAAATGCTTCATCCCGTTTCGCCGATTAGTGATGCGAATGCCTCATATGGACGGGATTTCCGCCGGAAAATCAAGAGTGAAAACGAGAGTGTGAATTTGCCCCCGAGGTGACAATTACATTGATCCTCAAGCCTTTTCGCTTCTTTTTAGCGGTTAAAGCCGACCGGATATAAATATCGACGCTCCCGACAAATTTTGATTCGTCAAACGGTGGCGGGCACCGGTAGAAGGCCCAAGGATAACGATAACGACCGCCGACCAAGGTAAAGAGGTAAAGCCGCCCGCCGAATTGCGGGAACCGATTCCGAAAAACCTCCGGAACACCGGCCTCTTTACACCCAACAGCCAGACATGAGCGACACACCTTTCTCCTCCGAAGACTTCGAACCCAGTATTCCGCCACTGGAAAAAATCCTCCTGGGATTCCTCGGCCTGCTGTTCGTTTTTCTCCCCTGGGCGCTCGGGAGCATGCACGTATGGAGCCAGGCCACGGCCCTGACAATCGCGGGAATCTGCTTTCTGTTGTCGATTCTTCCCCGGGGGGACGACCCGGTGGTGCCGGGCATCGTCAAACTGATCCGATTCCCCGTGTTTTACGCCGGGATTCTCCTGCTGGGCTACGTGGCCATCCAGGGATTCAACCCGGCATGGAAGTACATCGAACTGGCCGGGCGCTGGTACATGATCCCGATCGACGGCCACATCACCTGGCTTCCCACCGGGACCCAGACCGCCTTCGCGGATGCCAATCCCTTCCGGTCGCTTCTGATCTTCGCCACCCCCTTCCTGACCGTGTGCGCCATCTGGTGCGGCCTGACCCGCAAGGAATCGATCTTTTTCCTGCTTATCCTGCTGGTACTGAATGGCCTGGCCCTGGCCGGACTGGGACTGGCCCAGATGTTCAGCGGAACCGAAAAAATATTCTGGACGATCGATCATGCGGCGCGGAATTCGGTCGCGAGTTTCATTTACCGCAACCACGCGGCGGCCTATTTCAATCTTCTCATCGGCCTGAGCGGGGGAATGGCCCTGTATTACTTTCACGAGGGACGCCTGATGCTGCGCCGTTCCGATCCCAGCGGCATTTTCCTCTTTTTCTCGGTGGCCATCTTCATTGTCGTCGTGCTTTCCCTCTCCCGGGCCGGCGTGGTGATGGGCACCATGACGCTGCTCGGGCTCTTCTGTGTATTCCTGTTTTTCGCTCTTTTCCAGAAAAGCACCCTCGCCAACAAAAGCGTGGCCGTATTCATCATGGCGCTGGTGGTCATTTTCGGAGGCTACGTCGCCGGCCGGATCGACTACGAGGCGCTGATCGATCGCTTCGACCGAATTTCCCACGTCGACGATTTCGCCTGGGAGATACGCTGGAGCGCCACGGTTTCCACGGCGCAGATGTTCGCCGACAACTGGCTTTACGGGTGGGGAGCGGGCGGCTTCCGTTGGATCTTTCCCTCGTACATGGACGTGGGCTCCGGCTACGAAGTCTTTCAGGGCGACAGCTTGTGGGAGTTCGCCCACAACGACATCGTCCAGTATCCCGCCGAACTGGGCGTGGTGGGCATGAGTTTCATCCTCTTCGCCATGGGCTATTGCGGCTGGCAGCTGGTCAACCGGCGAACGCTCCGGAATCCCCTGGTCATATTTCTTATCTTCACGCTCGGTGTGACGGTGATCCACAGCACGGTCGATTTCGTTTTCCAGAATCCGGCCATCATGACCACCTGGTGGGCACTCCTCGCCCTCGCGGCGGTGCTCATCCGGATGGAACGGGCGTCGGAACGACGGCGAAGGCGGCGGTAGAGCGGGCATCGGTCCAGGGAGACGATAAATTTCCTTGTTTCAGCGTTTGAATCCGCTGACAAAGGGACCATGCACATTTTTCTGACCGGAGTCACGGGACTCCTCGGCAGCGCCTTTGCCCGTGCCGCCAAGCGGCGGGGACACACGATAACGGCGGTAGTCCACACCGCGCCCCTCCCCGTGGGCGTATCCGTCGACCGGATCATCGAAGGCGACCTGACCGACCACAAATGGGTACTCCGTGAAGTTCTCGACGTATTTCCCCAGGCGCTGGTCAACACGGCGGCGATTTCCGCGCCGGCCGATTGCGAGGCGAACCCGGAGAACGCCCAGGCGCTCAACGTGGGCCTGCCGGCGCAACTGGCCCAGCTGGCCCACCACCTCAGCGCTCCCCTGGTCCACGTATCGACCGATATGGTTTTCGACGGCGAGCGGGGCAACTACGCCCCGACCGACGCCCCGGCCCCCGCCAATCTCTACGGCTGGCAAAAGCTGGAAGCGGAAAAGGCCGTCGTCAAGGCGGCGCCGGATTTCGCCACGGTGCTGCGGCTGACCCTGTTGAACGGGAACACCCCGGGCGGCAGGCGAAGTGTGCATGAAAGCCTTTTTGCGTCCTGGGCCCGCGGTGAAGTCCCCAAGCTCTACACCGATGAAATCCGTCAACCCTGCCTGGCCGACAACGCGGCCGAAGTTCTGGTGGAATTGTGTGAACGCGACGGATTCGCCGGGATCCGGCACTGGGCCGGCGCGGAGCGCCTCAGCCGCTGGGAGATCGGGCGTCGGATACTGAAACACTTCAACCTGCCGGCAGACCTGATCGAGCCGGTCTCCCGGCGCGATTCCCCCGAGGGCAGAAAGCGACCGCCGGATCTGACCCTCGACATCACCACCCTGCGGAGCAAATTGAAAACCCGGCCGCAATCCTTCGACGAGCAACTCGACCCACTGGTGGTGCCGCCGCCGGCGCGGGACTGGTACCATTCACTTTAAGGACGCCCCCCAAACCGACGTGAACCTCCACCTCTTGCCCGACCGGACCGCCTCGGCCGCGGAGAACATGGCCGCCGACTTCCTGCTCCTGAACCGGTATCCCGAGCCGGAAACGATCCGCTTCCGTCATTACGGATGGCGCCATCCCGCCTGCACCTTCGGCTACAGTCAGAAAATCAACGAGATCCGCGAACACCTCCCCGCGGACGGCATCGAGCTCTGCCGCCGCCCGACCGGGGGCGGGCTTGTCGACCACCGCAACGATTGGACCTATGCCCTCGTCCTGCCCCGCAGGCATCCGCTCTGCTCGGCCCGGGCGGGTGACTCCTACCGGCGCATTCACGACGTCATTCGCCGCGTCCTGGAGGACCAGGGGCATCCGGTCGTCCTTCAGGAACCGGAAAAGGGGCCCGGAAAAAAACGGAGCGCACTCGCCGGGGTCTGTTTTGCCCGGGCGGAAAATTTCGATGTCGTCCACCGTGACAGCGGGGCCAAAGTGGCCGGCGCCGCACAGAAACGGACCACCCGGGGCCTGCTCTTCCAGGGATCGCTGGAGCGAAGCTCCCTTCCGGAATGCGACTGGGAAGGACTGGCGGACGCTCTGGCGGACGGATTCGCCCGCGCCCTGGCCGGCAACCTCTCGCCGGCCCCCTGGCCGGATATCGACCCGGACGAAGAAAGTGGCCTGATCGAGCAGTTCGGCTCCGAGGAATGGTTGGCACGTCGCTGAGGCGAAACCAAGCGAGGGCTAACGCTCCCCTTTTTCAAGGGTGACCACGCATTCGAGGTGTTTGGTCTGGGGAAACAGGTCGAACGGCTGAACCCGGCGCACGGCGTAGCCGTTATCCCGGAAGTGCGCGAGATCCCGAATCTGGGTGGCGGGATTGCAGGAAACGTAGACGATCCGCGCCGGACCGTAGGCGAACAGCTGCCGCAGAAACCGTTCGTCGGATCCCTTGCGCGGAGGATCGATGATCACGGCGGTTTCGCCCGGCGGAAAGTCAACGCCGGAAAAAATGGCGGCGGCATCGCCGACGACAAAATCACAGTTCTCCACCCGATTCCGGCCCGCATTGTCCCGCGCCCAATCAATGGCATTTTCGCTGATCTCGATTCCGGCGGCCCGGTCAAATCCGGAGGCCAGGCTGAGGCAAAAGAGACCGGACCCGCAATAGGCGTCGATGAGGAAACGCACCCCGTCACCTCGGGCCTCCCGCCCGACATGGTCGATCAATCGGTCGAGAATAAAAGGATTGTTCTGAAAAACCCCCCCCGCCTGAAACCGGAACCGAACCTCCCCCACCTCCTCGGAAACGACCGCCCGGTGATCGGTCGCCACTCCCTCGCTTCCCTCCCGCAGCAGGAGCGTCGCGCCCTTGCGGTACCGGTCGATTTCGCGGAACACGCGGGCTCTCAATTCCGGCAGCGTCCGGTTGATCCCTTCGGTGGCGATGGGGCACTGCTCCATGTCGACGATCCGACGGGGGGCACCGGTTGCGAGAAAACCGATGGCGGGGGTTTCTCCCTCCCGCGGCTTCCGAAAATGCGGGGTCAGCTTCGAGCGGTAGCCGTAGGTACGGGGCGAAGGAATCACGGGCTCCACCTCGGCGCGGATCCCGGCCATTCGCTCCAGGAGCTCGGCCACTTGACGCCGTTTCCACACGAGTTGCTGTTCGTAGGATAAATTTTGATACTGGCAACCGCCACAGGCGCCGAACAGGGAGCAGGCCGGCTCAACCCGGTGGGGCGAGGCATGCAGCACCTCCACCAGGTCCGCTTCCGAGTAGTTGCGGTGATTCCGGAAAACCCGGGCGCGAACCCGCTCACCCGGGAGGGCGAAAGGCACCAGGACGACCCAGTTTTCGGCCCGTCCCACGCCCTGTCCCATGTTGGTCAGCGACGTGATATCAAGGTCGAGTTCGTGGTGATAGGGAAACGGGTTATCGTTGAATTGCTTTCGCCGCATAAACCATCACGATACCAGAACGTCCGGCCAAAAAAAGGAAGGAATGGGCCGGGCGCAGCCCGCCGTTGTCAAAATGCCGATCGAAACCATCACCAGCTCCCGGAATCCCCGGGTCAAGAACCTGGTCAAGCTGCGCGAGCGGCGCCAGCGCGACAAACAGGGCCTTTTCTTAATCGAAGGTTACCGCGAACTTTCCCGGGCGCTGGAAAAAGGCATCCGCATCGACGAGGTGTACTATTCGCCGGACTGGTTCCTGGGAGAAAATGAAGACGCCCTGCTCCGGCGCGCCGAAGCGGCGGGCGCCCACCTCTTCCACCTGGCCGGAAGCGCCTTCGCCAAGTGCGCCTACCGCGAGCGCCCGGACGGGTTGCTCGGGGTGGCTCCGCAGTGGAGACTCGACCTCGCCGACCTTGTACTCCCCGAAACCCCGCTCGTCCTGGTCGCCGAGGCGATCGAAAAACCGGGCAACCTCGGCACGCTCCTGCGGGCGGCGGACGCGGCCGGGGTGGATGCGGTGCTCCTCTGCGACCCGGTAACCGACCTGTTCAATCCCAACGTCGTGCGGGCCTCCACCGGGGTGCTCTTTTCGGTTCCGGTGGTCGTGGCGGAAACGGCCGCCGTCATTGCGTTTCTCCGCAGCCGGGGCATCCGGACCGCCGCCACCACGCCGGACACGGACACACGCTACACCGACGCGGATCTGCGGGGCCCGCTGGCCATTGTGATGGGGAGCGAGCAGTACGGCTTGAGCCGCGAATGGCTGGACCGGGCCGACGGAAAAGTCCGGATCCCCATGGCCGGCCGGGCCGATTCTCTCAACGTCGCCATGGCCACCGTGATCACCCTCTTCGAAGCGGTACGCCAGCGCGGCGGAACCGCGAAGCCCCCGGGGCGGGGGCAAACGGCGAAGTGATGCGCGTGGATTACCTCATAGTGGGCCAGGGGCTGGCCGGAACCACCCTGGCACTCGAACTTTCCGCCGCCGGGAAAGAGGTCCTGGTGGTCGACGACCCGGCAACCCGCGAATCCGCCGCGTCGCGGGTGGCCGCGGGCATCGTCAACCCGGTCACAGGCAAACGACTCGCGCGCAGTTGGAAGGTGGAGGTCCTCCTTCCGGCGGCACGGGAATTCTACCGCGCCTGGGAGCGTCGATACGGCCGGCGGGTGTTTCACACCCTGCCGTTGCTCCGGTTCCTGACCCCGGAACAGGAGCGACGCTACTGGCCGCGCCGGGTATCGTCCGGCGAGCTCGACGACTACGTCCGTGAAGTGGATACGGGTGCCGTCGACCGGAAAAGCGGGATCCGGACCGACGGGAAAGCCGTCGAGTTCGCCCCCGCCGGCTATCTCGACACCCGCACGTTCCTGGACACCTCGGCCGCGGGCCTCGGTGCAGCCGGCTGTCTCCGGCGGGAACGCTTCGTCTTTGATGAGCTCCGGGCGGACCCGGGCCGGGTGACCTGGCGCGATGTGCGGGCGACGAAAATCATCTTCTGCGAGGGCTGGCGGGCGGCGGCGAACCCCTTCTTCGATTGGTTGCCGTACACGCCGTCCAAAGGCGAGATCCTCACGCTTCGCGTGCCCGGCATGCCCGGGGGACGGATTCTCAATCGGGGAAAGTGGGTTCTTCCGACCGGGGGAGAAAGGGTCCGGGTCGGCGCCACCTATGGATGGACCGGCCTGGGCGGTCCGCCGACCGCCGAAGGCGGAAAGGAACTCCTGGACGCGTTTTCCTCGCTCGTGACCTTGCCGGGGCAACTCATCGATCACCGCGCGGGTGTCAGGCCGGCCGTCAAAGACACCAAACCGGTGATCGGTCTCCATCCCGGGAACGAAACCGTCGGCATTTTCAACGGCTTCGGCTCGAAGGGCGTGATGATGGCACCCCATTTCGCCCGACGATTCGTCGCGTACCTCGAACAGGGCGTCCCGCTGGACGACGAGGTGGATGTCCGGCGAAACCTCTGACCGGTTTATCCCGCCATCCCGGACCGCTCAGGTTTCCCGGGTCGCGTGCACCAACGGACGCGGCAGGGCCAGCGCGATAAAGAGCGGAACGGCCAGCATGACGGCACCGACGGCGTAGGAGAGGCTGGAGCCGTACCACCAGAAAACAAAACTGGCCAGGATGGGACCGATCGCGCGCCCGAGCGAACCGAGAGAACGGAAGACACCCATGGTTTCTCCCTGTTTCTCGGCCGCGGCATAAAGCGACACCAGGGCGGACAGAGCGGGATTGACCAGGCCGGACCCGACCGCCATGAAAGCCAGGCCGCCGTAGAGCCAACCCGGTGTCGGAGCCCGCCCGATGATAAAGAGCCCGATCATCACCAGGAAAAGCCCCCAGAGAGCGACCGGTTTTTCGCCCAGGAGAGGCACCAGTTTCCGCACGAACAGACCCTGGGTGAGAACGATGAGCAGACCGACAAACACAAAAATATAGGCCAACTCCAGGTGGCCGTACTCAAAACGCTGCCAGGCGAGGAAGGTGAGGGTGAATTCCATGCCGCTGAAAGCGAGAATATAAACAAAGAACACCCAGTTCACCTTGCGTACCTCGGGACTGAGACGGGTACGAAGAAGTTTCCCCGGGCCGCGATCGGCGAAGTAGTTGCCCCGGCGGTCGGGGGGGAGGGTTTCCCGGAAGCGGAGGACGACCCATACGAGATTGACCGCCGAGAGGAGGAATGCCACCAGGGCGGGTCCGGAAAAGGGATTCACCCCGACCGAAGCCAAACCGGGAGCCAGGGCCAGCACGTCGATATGGACGCTCAGGCCGCCGATGGCGGGCCCCATAATAAACCCGAGCCCAAACGCGACCCCGACCAGCGCCATGCCGCGGGCACGCCGCTCCGGCGGAGTGACGTCCGCAATGGCGGCCGACGCCACGGATAGATTCCCGGCCATGGCCCCGCCCAGGAGGCGGGCGATGATGAACAGGAGAAAAGATCCGCTAAAGAACCAGATAGCGTAGCTCAACACCGTTCCGCTGATGGTGTAGAGCAGGATGGTGCGCCGGCCGAACCGGTCGGACAGCCGGCCCCACCAGGGCGCGGTGAGGAATTGCAGAAAGGAATAAATCGAACCGAGCACCCCCCCGAAGAGGACCGCCGTAAAATGCCCGCTGCCCTCTCCCGGCTGATCGAACGTGTTCAGGAAGGCCAGCAACGCTCCCAGCAAACCGGCATCGCCTTCCTTTTCCAGGTAGTAATCGAGAATCCCGGGAAACAGCGGAAAGATGATGGAGAACCCGATCAGGTCGATAAAGAGCGTCAGAAAAATCACCCCAAGCGAGAGCTGGCCGTTCCGGGCGGGTCGATTGCCGGTTGCACTGTTGTTCATTTCTGCGATCTGGAGAAAAACTCAGAGAATAGCAGCCGGTGCAAGCGCGAATGCCCGGAACGAAAGGGATTCGTTTCCCGGCCCCTATCCGGCGCGCCGTCGCAGCAGGAAGCCCCCGCCCCCGTCATGGCCGGTTTGCCACGGGTAATGCTCCACCGCCTTTTCCAGGACGAACGCTCCCGGGTCGGCGGCGGTAAAGCGCTCGACCACGGCCCGGTTCTCTTCGGCCTCAATGCTGCAGGTGCTGTAAACCAGGCGGCCGCCTTCCCGCACCCGGTCACCGGCGGCGCGAAGCAACCGCAACTGCAAAGCGGCCAATTGGTCGATTTTTCCGGGCGCCAGCGCCCCGCGCGCGTCCACCCGGCGCCGGAAAACCCCCGTATTCGAGCAGGGGGCGTCGAGGAGGACCGCGTCGTAAGTCCCCGGCAGCCCCTCCCGCTCCAGGGCGGCGGCGGTCAACTCCAGAAGATCCATTCCCACCACGCGGGCCCCGCGGGCCCACGGGTAACGGAGCAGGTTCTCCTCCAATCGCCGCAACCGCCGGCCGGGAAGATCCAGGCTCACCAGGATTCCCCCGGCCTTTCCCGGTTCCACCATGGCTCGGGCGATCGCCACACTCTTGCCTCCCGGCGCCGCACACAGGTCGAGCACGGCTTCCCCGGCCGCCGGGCCCAGCAACTCCGGAGCGAGCCGGGTGGAAGGATCCTGGGCGTACGCTTTGCCCTCGCGCAACAACCGTTCCGCGGCTTTCCTGCCGCCCTCACCCACGCGAAAAAACCCCTCCCAGGGCGACGGTTCCAGGAAACGGGCCTCATCCGGGGACCGTTCCTCGAAAACACGGAGGTACCAGGGAGAGGGCCGCTGATTCCAGCTGAGCAGATCGCGGGTTTCGGCCCATCCGAACGCCGCGACCCAGCGGGCCACCAGCCATTCCGGGTGACTGAAACGCAAAGCCAGTCCGGCGGCCGACTCCGGTTCCGCCGTCAACACCGGACGCAGGGTCCCGGAAAGGCGTCGCAGGACCGCATTGGCCAAGCGGACCTCCGGTCCGCTCACCAGGATCTTGGCCCGTTCCACCGCATGGTGCACCACGAGGGCCTCCGCTCCCGTCCCCGTCTCAAGGGCCGCCAGCAATTCGAAACCCGCCACCAGCATCAGCGCCCGCAGGCGGCCCTTGGGTCGCCTGCGGACATTTTGTTTGATTGCCCAATCAATCAGCGCTATGTTCCGCAAGGCGCCGTAATAAAGGCTCCGGCAGCGGCTTCGGTCGTTGCCTTCAACACGACCGGCGGTTCTCTCCCAGAGAAAATCGGCCCGTTCCCGTGTTTTCAGAAATCGATCCGTCAAATCGACGGCCTCGCACCACGCATCCGGCACCGTTTTCTTTTTCCTTTTCATTCGGAAACAAAAGATGACAGAATGACCGTTTCCAACTCAATAAACCTCTCAGATCCGTTATGACCGAGGAAGTAGTTCAAGAGCTTATCGAAAAGAACCCGCAACTGAAAGCGGCCAGGGACAAGTTGCTGCAGATGCAGCCCGGACGCTATTGCATCCACCAGAGCTGGGGATTCGGGCGGATCGTCGACTACAACGAAGCCCAGAATCGGATCCTCATCGATTTCAAGGACAAGGAGGGCCATCCCATGGACCCGGCGTTTTGCGTCACCACCATGGAGGTCCTGGCCGAGGAACACCTCCTGGTTCGGCAGCAGACCGAACCGGAGGTCATCGCGGAGATGATCAACAAGAATCCGGTTGAGCTGGTCAAGGCGGCGTTGAACCAGTACCCGAACCGTGCGGCCACCGGCAACGAGTTGGAAAACCTTTTGACCCGGGTTCTCGGGCCGACCAAGTTCAAGAAATGGTGGACGTCGACCCGGAAGATGCTGGCCAAGGATCCGCATATCGGCGTTCCGGCCAAAAAGACGGAGTGCTACTACATTCGGGAAGAGGCGCTCAACGCGGAGCAGGAAGTCCTGGACAATTACGAGAACACCCAATCGGCCAAGAAGAAGGTGCGCCTGGCG
This sequence comes from Verrucomicrobiota bacterium, assembly GCA_003565135.1. Lineage (GTDB taxonomy): Bacteria > Verrucomicrobiota > Verrucomicrobiia > Opitutales > T3Sed10-336 > PXDC01. The sequence goes on along the minus strand of PXDC01000291.1, from coordinate 10,018 downwards.
CGCGAGCTTCTGGAACACAGCGAAAACCGCGAGGACCTGAGGGAATCGATCGCCCACGTGCTCGACGACCTCAACCATGTGATCCAGGAAAGCAATCAGCTCAGCGCCTCCGAACGCCTGCAGGGCGCCTGGACCCGAGACGATCTCGCCCGGACCGTCGGCCGTGACGTCGCCGAATTCTCGCCCACCACGGCCTCCCTTATAGGGGACTCCTCCGAACTTTCCAACATCGCCTCGTCCCTGACCGGAAACCAGCAGAAACGCCTGCTGGTCCTGATCAAGGAAACCTACCCGGGTGAATGGAAACCGCTGATTTTCGACCTGCTCAAAAACAGCCACGGCAAGTTCACCACCGAATGTGTCACCTTCCTGCTGGAAAACGACTGCGAGGAAGAACTGGCCGCAACCCTGCGCCGCTGGCTGCACGAACAAAACCTCCGGGCACCGGTCCTGTACTGGATCGTCAGGAACCGGCATTCGCGCAAGTACTCCAAGGTTTTGGACGGACTGATCACGCCGCGCCTGCTCAACGCCATATTCTTCGCCATCGACTACGAAGCGCTGCAACTGGCCGGTTCGCGAAAAATCGCGCTGGCGGAAATCCTGCACGACGACAAGGATCTCATCCGCGACCTCCTCCTCACGGCCGACACCGAGATCGCCCGAGATCTGGCCAACAACCTCCTCATCAACCAGGGCTTCGAGGAACTCACGAAAAAATCCCTCCTCGCACGCTTCATCAAACACTTCCCCAGCGTACAGGGGCTGATCTCCGGAGAGAGTGAAACCGAGGCGGAGCGGCTCATTGTCTCACGCGAAAGCTACGACCGGCGCGGCCGGGAGTACGAGGAAATCGTGAGCAAGAAGATTCCCGAAAACAGCAAGGCCATCGCGACCGCGATGGAGCACGGGGACCTGCGGGAAAACTCCGAGTATAAAATGGCCAAGCAGGACCAGCAGATGCTCCTGGCCCGCAAGGCGACCCTGGAGAAGGATTTGTCCCGGGCCGAAATCACCGATTTCTCGAATGCGCCCACCGACCAGGTCGGAATCGGCACGGTGGTCGGGTTGCGCCAGGGTTCCACCAACCGCAAAGTGGTCTACTCGATTCTCGGGGCCTGGGACGGCGACCCGGACAACAACATCCTTTCCTACAAAACGCCTCTCAGCCAAAGTCTGCTCGGGCATCGGGAAGGGGAAACGATCGAACTGACGGTCGCCGACTCGGCGGAATCCTGGACCATTGAGTCCATTGCGCCCTACAACAAAGGGGAGTAGGCTCCCCGCCCGCCGCCATGCTTAAGCCGGTGCATCCCTCGGTCCGGCCTTACATTTCACTGAAATCCACCGGACCCGTCCGTGCCTGATCCCTGGGAAACACTGAAACTTCTCTCCGACCCGACCCGCCTGCGCCTGGTGGCCCTGATGAGGCGCGAGGAACTCTCGGTGGCGGAACTCCAGGAGATCCTGGATATGGGGCAATCGCGCATCTCCTCCCACCTCGCGCTCCTCCGGCAGGGCGGCCTGGTGGTCGACCGTCGCCAGGGGAAAAAGACCTTTTACTCCCTGACCCCGGATCTCGCTCGGAGCAACCGCGACCTGGTTCATTCGGCCTGCCGGGCGGTGGCGGATCAATCCGACATCACCCGGGACGAGCAGCACCTCGACCGCATCCTGGAACGTCGCCAGCGCCAGGCGGAGGAATACTTCAACACCCTGGCCGGCCGCCTGGGCAAGAACTACTTCCCCGGTCGCTCGTGGGAGGCCTTCGGACACTTTCTCCTCAAAATCACGCCCCCGATCCGCATCGCCGACCTCGGGGCCGGCGAGGGCCTGATCTCCCAGCTCCTCGCCCAGCGGGCCGAGCATGTCTACTGTATCGACCAGTCGCAGCGCATGGTCGAGGTGGGCCTGGAACTGGCCCGGAAAAACCGGCTGACCAATCTCGAATACAGGCAGGGCGACCTCGAGGACGTACCGCTGCCGGACGAATCGGTCGATGTCGCGCTGCTCAGCCAGGCCCTGCACCACGCCCGCCATCCCCAAAACGCGGTCCACGAGGCCTACCGCATTCTCAAACCCGAGGGTCAGGCCATCATTCTCGACCTGAAGGAACACCACCTGGAAAAAGCCCGCGACCTCTATGCCGACGTCTGGCTCGGGTTCCCCGAGAACACTCTGTACACCTTTCTGCGCGAAGCGGGCTTCCAGAATATCGAGGTGCGGGTGGTCAGCCGGGAAAAGCAGGAGCCCTACTTCCAGACGATCATGGCCTCGGGCGTCAAGACGGGCGTGCAGCAGCCAGAGTGACCAGCGCGATTTCCGGCCGGCAATTGATCCGGACCGGCGTACGGATGACGCCGAGACCCCGGTTGACGAACATGGTCAGGTTACCCTTCCGAAAGACGCCCTCCGCATACCGGTTTCCGTAACGGGAGGGAATGTAGGAGGAAACCGCCCCGTAAAAAGGAATGCGCACCTGGCCGCCGTGGGTGTGGCCGGCGAAAATGAGGGCATTGCGTTCCTCGTCCATTTCGGGAAAGAAATCCGGGTTGTGCATCAATACGAGCGCCGGTTCCCCCGCGCGCAATCGGGCGAACACCCGGCGCCGATCGACGATCTGGGTGCCGAAATCGCGCAACCCCACCAGCGCCAGCCGGTGGCCCCGGTCTTCCAACCAGGTCGATTCGTCCTGCAGGAGCGGAATGCCGCAGCCATCCATAAGCGCGACCACCTCGTGGTAGGCCGCCGCCACGTCGTGGTTGCCCATAACGGCATAAATGCCCAGCCGGGCACGGATCCGGCGCAACAGCCCCTCGAGGGGAGCGACGTACCGGTTCCGAATCCGCGTACGACCCAGACCGGAGTCCATGGTGATATAATCCCCTGTCAGCACCACCAGGTCGGGATCGAGCGAATTGGCGGTGTCGATACATTCCTCCAGGTAGGAAAGCGGGACGATGTCGCTGTGATGAAGATCGGTGAGGTGAACGACTTTCAGGCCCTCGAAAGCGGGGGGCAACCCGTCCAGGAACAGCCGCCGCCGGGTCACCACCGGACTGTAGGGTGAAAAATGAAACGCGTGCCAGTAGCTTCCGGCCAGGCCGGCGCCAAGCAGGCCGCCCGCCAGCAAAAAACGGCGACGGCTCATCCGGCCGGACCGCCCCACGGTCTCCTTCGGCATCCTTTGCAGGAACGTGCTCTCGCGCTCTGTCATAGTCGGTCCCGCCGGCATTCCCGGAACCCGGCTTTGACGCCATCATCAACGGTTTGGATCCGGAATCAAGCCTCCTCGCGGAGGCTCGGTGTCCTTCCGACCGAAAAAACGCTTTCACAAACGGGGCAATTTACTTTTGAATGAACCTTTTGCGGCCGCCCGGTTCTTTTAACGGGCGGAAGGGCTTACCGGCATTTACCGATCCATGAACGAAGAGCACGACAGGCTGAAGACATTGCGTCACGCGCGAATCCGGCGCGTGAAGCAACTTCTGCGCTGGCTCCCGCGCCGCACCAATATCCAGCGTTACCCGGTCCTCAAATGGTTCGCCGAACGCGCCCGGAAACGGCCCTTTCTCTGGTCGTTCAAAGTGGCCCATGCGACATCGGCATTCTATGCCGGATCGATCATCGCGTTTCTGCCCCTCTACGGAATCCAGTTTGCGGTCGCTTTTTTCGCGGCCGTATTCTTCCGGGCGAACCTGCCTATCATGTGCGGCCTCCAACTGATCAGCAACCCCTTCACCGTCGCGATCATTTACCCGATCAATTTCTTCGTCGGCAAACACGTCATTCATTTTTTTTCCTTTGGGCGCGACCCGGGAAATTGGGACAACTGGTTTAATTCGCTCATGGTCGGCGGCTTTGTCATCGGTCTGATTTTCGGCGCTATTCTCGACCTACTCTACCGCCTGGCGGCGTGGCAGGCCGCCGCCCAGTACCAAAAAATCAAGGAGCACCGGGACGTCGTCCGCGAGGGGGATCGGACTTCCGCCGACGGCAGTTGAAGGCCGGCCCGACCGGCTTCGCCCCCCGGGTCCACCCTGAACGATTCACCGGAAAATCCCGCCTAATACGCCGCCTCCCGCTCCACCGCCTGCTCGTCCGACTCCAGGACGTCACCCGCCCCATCGACCGGAATCACAAAAACCGTCAGGGCCTCATCCGGGTCGAGGTACTCCCGCGCGAGCGACTCCAGCTCGCGGGCGGTAATGGATTCGAAATCCTCTGTCATCCGCCGGGCCCATTCCAGCCGCTGCGGGTACTCCTGGGAACTGGCCAAGACGGAATGGATCCAGTATCCGTTGTCCCGCACGGTGTCCCGCAACGAAGTCAGGATGGGGCGAAGCGCCCGCTGGAGCTCGTCCTCCGAAATTTCTCCGGAATGGAGTTCGGCCGCGATCTCCACCACGACGTCGGCGACCGCGTCCGCGCGTTCCGGATCGATGCCGACGAGACCGTAGAACCAGCCGTATTCGAGGTAGGTGTCACTGGTGTCGCTTACCGCGAATGGACTGTAGGCCTCGCCCATCTCCTCGCGGATCCGCACCCGCATGCGGTCGGAAAACACGCGCGACAGCACGCTCAAGCGGCGGTTGCGCTCGATATCCCACATGTCGGTGGTGGGCCAATAAACCGCCACGACCCCGCTCGGTATGCGCGACTCGAACTCAAACCGCTCCTCACCGCCGCCACCCGGAAGGGAAATCCGGCGCCGATCGGAATAGTCCGTCTTTTCCTCCTCCCGTTCCGCCAGCGCGCCCAGGGTGGCCGCCACTTTGTCGATCACGGTCTCCGCGTCACCGAAATCCCCCACCACCGTGACCTCCAGGTAGCCCGACGCCAGGGGCTCCGCCAACCACGCCCGCACGTCGTCGAGATCGAGCGCGAGCAACCGCTCCTTCGGCGGCAGGCCGAACCGGTGATCGCCGCCGGCCAGAAACCGCGCGACCCGGTCCCGCAGGACACCGCGCGTGGTGTGGCGCGCCTCGGCGTATTCCTCCTCGAACCCGTCCCGCGCGCGCCGCAGCGCCTCGGGACGGAAGCCGGGATCGGAAAGGTACGCCGCCAGCAACTGCAACTGGGACTCCAGGTCGTCCGGCGTGGTGGTGCCGTTAAAGGAAAAGGCGTCGTCGCTCACGGCAAAACTCCACGCGACATTGCGACCGGCGAAGATCCGGCGAAGCTGATCGTGCGAATGCTCGCCCAGTCCGCCCCGGATCAGGGTCTGCGAAGCCAAATGGGCCACGCCCGCCCGCTCCTCCGGTTCGGTCAGGCGCCCGCCGCCGACACGCGCGGTCAGGCGGACCTGGTTGGATGAGAAATCCGTCTGTTTGACGTTGAGGCGCACACCGTTGTCGAAGCGCACCTGGTGAACGTCCAGGTCCTCGAAATACCCGCGATCCGCCACCGCCCCCGGCCGCCCGAACGACGTGTAGGCGAAATCGGCCTCCTCGAACGCCGCCGGCGGCTCCACCTCGCCGGCGGCGCTGCGATCGTAAACGTCGAGGATCGTGTCCTCGGGATCGTCGAATTCGACGTTGCCGGTTACAAAGATAAACCGGCTTTCGGCGGGAAAAGCCGCCTGCAGGGCATCCTGCGCGGCGTCGACCGTCAACGCCTCCAGGGCGGGTCGCATGAGGGCCAACTCGGTGTGGGGGTCGGTAAAGACCGTGTGGCCGGAGAACGAGGCCACCAGTCCTTCCGCCAGGTTGCGAGAACGGCGGGTCGGCGCCTGGCGGGCCGCTTCCTCGAACCCGTTGAGCACATTGGCCCGCACCTCCGCCAGCTCGCCCTCCCGGAACCCGTATTCCAGGGCGCGGCGCAACTCCCGTTCGGCCGTCTCGAGCGCGCGTTCCCAGTCGCCGGGACGGGAATGCAGTTCGACGGAGGCGTTGGTGAAGGTATCGAAGAGGTCGTAAGCCGCCACCGACGCCCGGGAGAACGGCGCGTCCTCCTCCTGGGCCATCACATCGAGGCGGCGATTCAGCATCTGCATGGCCACCGAACGGGTCAGTTTTTCGATGCGGTGGTCCGATGTATCCGGACGCCGTTCGTAGGGCTGGACGCTCTGCACCGCCACCCGGGTGGTCGCCGCTTCGGGTTCGGTGTGGAGACGGGCGACGCCGTCGCGGGTGACCACACGTCCCCGATCGGGTTCGTCGGGCTCCGGCCGTTCGGCGGAAAAATCGGCGAATCGTGCCTCGATCAGTGGCTCGATCTCCCCGGGATCGATTTCCCCCACGATAACAATCGCGGTCCGTTCCGGACGGTACCAGGACTCGTAAAACGCCACCAGGTCTTCGCGTCCCGCCCTTTCGAGCACCTCGGTGGTACCGATGGGAAAGCGATTCGCCACGATCGATTCCGGCAGGAGGAAGGAAAACTCCTCCAGGGCCGTGCGATACCGTACGGAATCCCGCGAACGCTTCTCGCTGAGAATGACGCCGCGCTCCGACTCGACCTCTTCCTCCTCGATCAACATGCGGTCCGCGAAATCACGCAGCACCAGCAACGCCTCGTCCACCGAGGACCGCTCGTTGTCGGGGAGCTCGATCTGGTAGACCGTGCGGTCGAACCCGGTGTAGGCATTGGTGTCGGCGCCGAAACTCATGCCCAGGTTCTGGAAATATTCCACCAGGGTTCCGGCCGCAAAGTTTTCGGTCCCGTTAAAAGCCATGTGCTCCAGGAAGTGAGCCAATCCCCGCTGGTCGTCGCTCTCGTGCAGCGAACCGGCGCGGACGAATAACCGGAGGCTGACCCTTCCCCGCGGCTCCCGGTTGGGCATCAAGGCGTAGCGGAGCCCGTTGTCCAATTCGCCGAAGACCACGCTCGCGTCCGGCGGGAGATCGCTTTCGTCGAACGGCCAGGGACGCGGCCCGGAGGCTCCGCTCACCAGAGCGGCGCAGAATAGCGAAAGGAATAAGGTGGAGAGAAGCTGTTTTGGTTTCATAATCAATCGATGCATTCCCCGATCAGCGGTTGGCGATTCGGACTGTAGCCACTACCCGACAGGAAAACCACGGATTTGGTCATTTTTTTCTGACGGGATATCTCAAGAGACCCATTCGCCCGGTTCCCCGTTGCGGGCTGCCATGGCGCGAGCGTGGGCGAGACCTTTCTCGCTCACCAGCGCGACCACGGTACCGGTCTCACCGTCCCGGCAAAGCCTCGCACCGAAAACGCCGCGCTCCGGGCCCAGGTCCCTGAGCGCATCCACCCGCCGATCCGCTTCGGCGCTTCCCAGGCCGATGGCGCCCATGCCCTCGTGCGACTGCAGCATGAGTTCCCCCACCTGGCCGAGCACCTCCTCCCGGTTGTCCGCGTCGATCCCGCGCAGGAGCGACACGGCCAGACCGCAACGGAAGTGCTCCTCCACCGGGAACCGCAAGGCCGCATTGACATCGTAGGTATCGTCCGGATACACAGGATCCGGGGTCGTGACATCGGTGTCGATCAACTCGGAAAAAAGGGATCCCTTCATACGCAGCGGCAGGTTCGGCGGGGCGTGACGCAGAAAAAAAGACAGGGGGATCTCCGCCGCATGATGCCAGGCGCGGCCCAGGCACTGCTCAAGGACCTTTTGTCCCATGAACGCGGCGGTGCGAAACCTTCGGGCCGCCGGGCGCCGCTCCTCGCCGCTTTCCGTGCCGGGCCAGGCGACCACGCGAATTCCCCCGGGTAGGCCGACCGGCGAACCCAGCTTATCCGGCCGGCACAGCACGGGCAGCAAGGCCCCGGACGCGCCATGCGCCGGCGCGAGTTTGTCGGCCAGCGCGCCGGCACCGCCCCGGAGACCGGTTTCCGCCCGGTGGGCGATACGGGCGGCCTCGGTACTCAGGAACTGCCTGCCGGCCACGCTTTCCAGGGCGCGCAGGAGCGCAATCTCCGTCGCCGCCGTCGCCCCCAGGCCGCGACCGGGGGAAATCTCCGAGCGAATCGACAACCGCAAGCCCTCCTCGAAGACCCAGACTCTCGCCGCGCAGAATGCGAGCAGCACGCCCAAGGGTACGAGGGCCGGCGGAGGCACCTCCGCCTCCCGCAGGAGCGACCGCAGTTCGGCGTCCGGGGCCCGGCGCTCGAGGGCGCGCCGGAAGGGAGCGAAATCGAGCTCGATCCCGCCGGACCCGTCCGGATCGACCGTGACGGCGTGCCCGGACACCTCCTCCACCACCACCGTGCATTGGCGGGAAACAGGCGTTTCCAGCACCAGTGAACCGCAATACCGGGCCGGACCGCCCAGAAAATCGAGCGACCCGGGCGCACGCATTTCCGCCCGTGCCCGCTCCCTGGAAGTCCGTTTGAAAAACATGGTCCGCCATGATGGATTCGCCGCCGGCGGACCCGCAAGCCCCGATCCCGTCATGCCGGCCGTTTTCCCGGGGCGCTGTTTTTTTGAATTTACCGTTTGCTTATCTCCGTCCCATTCGTATTTATTTGATTAGTCAAAATCAAAACAATTTAATAACAGAAATGCCAACACCTTGCCGCAAAAAAACCGTTCGCCGAATCCTGGCCGTCGCGTGGTTCCCCATGCTCCTGTTCGCCTGGGGCTGCGGCAACGGGGGCCCGTCCCCCGCCTCCGACGGCCGTCCCGTAGCGGTGGTGAGTTTCACCATCCTGGAGGATCTCGCCCGTCAGGTGGCGGGCGAACGGGTGGCGATCCGGGTGCTGGCCCCGGTGGGCGCCGAGGTTCACGAGTGGGAACTGTCGCCGCGCAACTTCATCGATCTGGACCGCGCGGAGCTCGTCTTCATTAACGGCCGCAACCTGGAGCAGTGGGTTCCGCAGCTCAAGGCGACCCTCGGTTCCGAGGTGCCCGTGGTGGCCCTGGCGGAGGATTCGAGGCACGAAACCCTTCGCATCCGGCTCGGCGACCTCGCCGGCGACCCCGATCCGCACCTCTGGATGGATCCGCGCCGCGCGGCCGACTACGCGGAAATCCTGCGCGATCACTTCACCCGTCTGGATCCGGCCGGCGAGGCCTATTTCCGCGACAACGCGACCGCCTACACGGAGCGGCTGGAAGCGGTCCACGCGGAAATCGGGGAAATCCTGGCCGCCATCCCGGAGGACCGGCGTTTACTGGTCACCAGCGAGGCGGCCTTTCTTTATTTCGCCGATGCCTACGGGTTTCATCACGAGGGCATCTGGGGCAGCAATTCGGAGGAGGAAGGCACCCCGCGACAAATGGCCCGGGTCATCGACCTCATCCACGAGCGGCAGCCTGCCGCCATTTTCTGGGAGAGCACGATTACGGACCGGTACGTCCGCGGCATCTCCGAGGAGACCGGGATTCCCATCGCCGGCCCCCTCTTCGTCGATTCGCTGGGCGGACCCGGTTCGGGGGCCGAAAGCTACCTGGACCTGATGCGCACCAACGCCCGCACGATCGCGGAATCCTTGACGAACGGAGAACCCTGATGCAGAAGTCCGGCACAACCATGGCACGGGAATCGAACCAACGGCGGGCGAATCGACCCAGGTCGACGAGCTCCCCCGAGGGGATACCCACGCCGGCGATCGAGGCGAAAAACGTCTCCGCCTCCTACGGCGGACCGCCCGTCCTGCGGGGACTCGACCTGGTGCTGCCGACGGGCGAACTCACCGCCCTGATCGGCCCCAACGGTGCCGGCAAATCGACCTTCTTCAAACTTCTGAGCGGCGTCATGCGTCCGACCGAAGGCGTTATTTCGGTTTTCGGCGAACGCGTCCGCGACCAGCGACGCGGCAGCGCCATCGCCTATGTTCCCCAGGAGGAGCAGATCGACTGGGACTTCCCCATATCGGTGTGGGACGTGGTGCTGGCCGGACGATTCGGCCGCATGCGCGAAGAGGGCTTCCCCCGTCGTTTTGCGCCGCCCTGGTTCGCGTCGGCCCCCCACGGCGCGGCCGTCCGCGAAGCCCTGTCGGCGGTGGAGATGCTGCCTTTTGCCGGACGCGCCATCGGCGCCCTTTCCGGGGGCCAGAAGAAGCGGGTGTTCCTGGCCCGGGCCCTCGCCCAGGAGGCACGCCTTCTCCT
>PXDC01000402.1 GCA_003565135.1 Verrucomicrobiota bacterium | reverse complement strand
CCCGCCGGGTCGCCTCAATCGCCATTTCCGGATCACATTCATTCGCCGCCAACCGGTAGGGATTGTATTCGTTCGGCGTGTACCAGCCAACCACGACACTTCGGTCCGCGTACCGTTGCAGGATTTCCCGGCGAAAGTCCATCGCTTCCCGGGACGTCCAAACGGCAATATTCTCTTCCCAGCCCTCCCAGCGGGGACGCGGCATCAGGAGGCCGCCGATGACCACCTTGAGGCCCCTTTTCTCCGCCGCGTCAACCACGGCCCCGAGGGGATCCCGTCCTTCAAACCCCTCGGCCATGGGAAAAACACTGTTTGGCCAGTAGGACACGTAAGAATCTCGAGACTCATCCCATCGGCCGGCATAGTGCAGGATAATCGTCTCCATTCCCAGATCGCCGAAGTACTCGACCTCTTGAGCCAGCGATTCGTCAGTAAATCCCTCCACCATGCCCGAATTAGGCTGCCAGAACCCGCCGTCAATCTGCACCCGTCCCGTGGCCGGCTGCGCCGCGGCCGTATGCCAGGCAACGGTCAGGATGATACCGTATACGATGATCCTAAATCCGCTCATGCCGCTTCTTGTCATTTTGATCACCCCCGGTCAGGGAAACGGGGGGAACACGGCAACGGGTTGTTTTCATCCGCGCGCGGCGGTAGATACGGTTAACCTCAATAGCCATGGGATAAGTCGTAACTGTAAAGGCGTAAGCGACCTCCGGCGACAAAATAAAGACGCCCCTCGTGGATCGCGATACCGGCGTTAATGGCAGTCCCGGGACGGGCAACCTCGCGGTGAGCAAACGTACCCGGCTCGATGCGGGCAATGGCGTCGCGGAATAACACGTAAATATTTCCGTCCGGACCGGCCGCCATCGTGCGCCGCGCCTGGCTACCGGTCTGCGGGCCGTAGCGGGTCACTTCCTCATCGTGGACAAACTCCCCGGCTTCCGGGTCGAACACGAAGAAGCGGTTGCCCGAAGCCAGTCCGTAGACCAGCCCGTCCCCGGCCACCAGCAGGTCGCGGATGTGTCGTGGCGCCGGATCCGGTTTCCAGCGACCGGTGACTTCGTGGGTTTCCCAGTCGAGCCGGTAGAGGAGCGCCTCGCTCGCTTCGGAAGTCCCCGCCGTGGCCGCGGCGGTCGTACTGCCCACGATCAGGTCGCCCCCGGGAAGCTCGGCCAGGGCCATGACTCCCTGGTCGGGAACGAGATCCTCCGGCAGCAGCGCGGTTGTTCCGCCGTCCGCGACGTCGACGATCAGCAGTCCGCCCCCGATCTCCACCCGCGCCGGATTTCCCCCCATGATCACGTGTCGCCCATCCGAATGGGCCAGCACGGCATAGGGACGCCCGACCATGTCCGGATTTCCGCGAAACCCGTAATGACCGTCCTGGACGCTGCGAAATCGCACCCGTGTCTCCGCTTCGTTCAGGAGGTTGTACGGATCGAGTTCGTAAATCGAGCCCTGGCTGTATTTGCCTCCATACAGTTTGTCTCCCTGGACCACGAGCTGGTTGACGTGCCCGCCCCCGAGTTGCCAGTCCTCCATCGTTGCGTTCGCCGGATCGAACCGAAAGAGGTGGCACGGATTTCCCGTGGCCCCGTATATCCGGCCGTCGGGCCCCGCGACCAATGTGTAAATCGGCACGCCCGGGCTCTCGTAGTCGAAACGCACCACCTGCGGCTCATCACCTCCCGCATCGAAAACCTCCATTCTCCTCGCGGCCAGGTCCTGACTGCTGAGCCGGAACCGCGAACCGTCGGGAAAAACGTCGTGCCTGCGGCCCGCGGCGGACGGTGGACGCTCCACCGGCACGGCCTCGCCGTCAGACAACCGGTGCCACCCCCAGTCCGGAGCGTTCGCGTACACCTCGCCGTCCTCCCCCAGAAGCACCGCCCCGCTGCCGCTTACACGCTCCGCTTCCGGTATGAAGGTACGAATTTCTCCGTCGGACGGTCGGTACCCGACCACCTGTGCCCGATTCTGGCCGATCCCGATATAGATCCAGCCGTCGCGCCCCGCCTCCATCGGACGCAGGTACTGATCCCAATTCTCCTCCAGCAGGCGCCCGTGGTCGGTGAACCTCTCCGTATCCGGATCATAGGACACAAGATTTCCGCTCGGGTAAACCCCTGTGTAAACGACTCCGTCCGGAGCGACGGTGTGCCCGAGCCCGAGACTCCGCCCGGAGGGAAGCTCCCCCAATCGCCGCACCTCACGGGCCGCCACGTCGACCTCCACCAGCCAGGCCCCCATGGTGTCATAAACCCGGTTCCGCTCACGCACAAACAAAGGCGGCCACCCGCCTCCGCCGCCGATACCGGGATGGATCTGCTCGGTTTCACCGGTCTCGGCGTCAATGAACAGATAGTACCCCCGGCCCCCGGCCCAGAGTTTCATAAACACGATCCGGTCGCCGTCGCCATCCAGTGTGGCAAACGCACTGCCCCCGAAGGTTTGCTGCCCCACCGGTGCCCCCGGTCCGTGGTCCTCGAAACCCTCCGGAAGCCCGCCGGCGTCGCTTGCGGTCGCGCCAACAAAAAGAAAGCCGGTCAATAAAAATATTTGTTTTCCTGAAAGGTCGCCTAATCTCATTTTGTTCAATCGAATGGCCGAAACTATAAGTCTGTAAGTGCCGGAAAGGTTATAAGGGAAGGCCGCATTCCGCACGCTTTTTCCTCATCGCCTCCATCATTTCCCGAAACTCGGTTTCGAATTCGGGATCAAAGGCAAGATTGGTGTTTTCTCCGGGATCGTTCACCAAATCATAGAGTTCCGGTCCGAACCGCCCGTTGTCGATATATTTCCAGCGTTCGGATACCGCAATATTTTCCCATCCCTCGTGTTCGGGACCATGCCCTTCCGCCCTGGGTATATTGTCCCAATAATGCTCGGAATAAGCGATCGGCTTCGCGGGTTTTTCGCCCGTAGCCAATGCCGGCATCAGGCTTTCTCCGCAAACGCCTTCCGGCCGCTCGATGCCGAGATAATCGCAGTAGGTCGGAAACAGGTCCAGGAGTTCGGCCAGTCCTTCCTCGACGTGCCCCTGTTTCTTGACGCCGGGACCGTAAAACATCAGGGGAACGCTTACAGCTGGTTCGAACCCGCAGTGTTTCTGGACCATCCCGTGGTCCAGACACATCTCGCCGTGATCCGAGGTATAGACCACCAGGGTCTTCTCAAGCAGGCCTTCGGCTTCCAGCCCCGCAAGCAGTCTTCCGATCTCGTGGTCGACATAGTTGACGCTCGCGATGTACGCCGCCACGGCGTTCCTGGCATCCGCCTCACTCCACCCTTCGCTGCCCGGTACCATTCGTCGCACCCACTCGCGCTTATCGGAATCCCAATGGATCTCCTGAAAACCGCGTCCCATCTGCTCGCGTTGCCTTTCTCTCTTTCTTTCGGGCACGTTCTCATCGAGCACCCGATTCCAATTTTCCGGAAGTCGGATTTTCGCCGGATCCACCTCGTCCATGAAACGCCCCGGCGGATACAGCAACGGGTGCGGCTTTTCAATACCCACCTGCATATAAAACTTCCGGTTCCTGTTTCGGGAAAAGAACGCGAGCGCCCGGTCGACGACAAGCGTGTCGAAATGGGAATGATAATCGATACGAGACCGGATATATTTGCTGTTAAAGGCCTCCTTGCCGCCTCCATAGTGCCCGGTCCCGTTTTCGCGGTACTCGGTGGCGATTTCATTGCTCGTGGCCAGGTGGTAGTCACGGCCGTCGGTGATATACCCGATTTGTCGCTCCTGAAATCCGTAGGGCCAGTTCTCCGTTTCGCCCCGGAGATGCCCTTTGCCGAAATGCGCCGTATGATAACCGTGCCGGCTCAGGTGCTCGGGAATCGTGTATTCGTCCCGGAGCACCACCTTCCGGCGCCAGTCCCTGGCCCTGCCTTTCTCGTCAACAAAGTCCAGCGCCGAAGGGTACTTGCCCGTAAGAATGGCAGCTCGGGCGGGTACGCAAAGGGGACAGGGCGTATACGCGCGTGCAAAGCTCAAGCCGTTCCTTGCGAGCATGTCCATGTTGGGTGTTCGCAATTCCGGCTGCGTCCCCAGGAACCCCAGGAAATCGCCCCGGTGCTGATCCGACATAATAAACAGGATATTGACGTCCCCGGGAATTTCCCTTCCCGGGATTCGATCCTGCAGCACAGGATGACGGCCCTGCGCGTCTAAGCCTCCACCGGCTACCGCGCCGGCCGCAGCCGCTCCAGCCAATCCTTTCATAAAATCCCGTCGTGTTAGGTTTCTATTTTTATCTGACATGGACCCTTCCCCATCGTTTTCGTTACCTGCGCGGATTCCGGCGCAATCCGTTTCATTCCAGGAACCTGCTTTCCCTGGCCACTGGGATCCATATCCGGATAAAAGCGACAGCAACGCCGTCCAGAAGACCGTTCGGTTTCATTGGCCCGCAATCCGATCAGAATCAAAATCAGGGGCGGAATGTCATTCCAGTTCCACCCGCAGGCGAATAAACCGGCGATCCCCGGCTTCCGGCCCCACGGAAAGATTATCCCGGACGACCAGCGTTTCCGTATCATCACGATCGATCACCTCGATCACCTCGACGAATTCCTCGCCGAACGACCATTCGATAAGATCCGCCGAAACCTCGACGATATAGTCGATATCGGTCGCCGACTTGACCCTGGTGTACGCAAGGGTCAACCCGTCTTCGGAAAACCCGATTTGCGGCAACGCATCCGGCATCGCCCTCACTTTCGGATCCAGCCCCAGGGCATAAGCGAGGAGATTGCTCACACCGTCGCCGCTCGCATCCGCATGGGGACCGCTCACCGACTCGTCTTCGAGTTCTTCGGAAGAAAAGAATCCCGCCCGCCAATCGTCGAACGGCCTCTCGACATCCGCCTCGTCCACGATCGGCTGATCCCAAACCACGATCTCGTCAAACAGCAGTAATTGGCGATTGGATCCGCTGGTAGTGAACTCGAAATGGGTAATCGGTCCGAGCTTGTTGTTCTGATTGGAAAAACCGGCTTCGGCCAAAACACCGTTAATCCAGATATCGACGGTGCCGGGTTCGATAATATGACCGTTTCCATAGGTGATGGCGGCGTCGCTGTTATTCATGACCAGGTCAGCCTGATTTACCGCATCGAGGTCGTATGCCGCCGATCCGCCCAGGATGTTGCCGGATTGACCAAAGTTCATGACCTGGACGCGGTCCGCGTTGTCACGCGACCCGGAGCCGAGAATCAGCCAGGCATGTTCCGGGAAATCGTCATCGTCCGGAGCGAGAAACCGCATGCTGAAGGTGATCACATCGGACGCAAACGCATTGCGCGCAATCGCGGCCAGCGTACTACCGGCAATCGCCTTGTATTCCATGTAATGGTTGCCCGATCCCCCGCCAAAGATATCATCATCGTCGCGATACACACGAACCGTTCCCCGTTCCGGACCTTCAATGATGTCGGTCCAGGGCGACCCCGGTATCGTGCCGTGGGCGTGCCCGGTAAAATCCTCGTTGAAAATAATCTGCGGCGGTGCCGCTTCCACCTCCATTGGCTCGATGACAAAATCGTCCACAAAAAAGTGGTGCTGCCGAGCTGTAGAGGTGTTGAACTCGAAACTGGTGATGGGTCCCCGGCGGTTGTTCTGCGCGGAAAAAGCTTCCTCGGCAAGATTTCCGTTGATCCAGATATCGGTTTCTCCACCGACCAGAACCCGGTCGTCGCCGTACACAATCGTCCGACCGCTGTTATTGACAACCAGTTCCACTTCATTGACCACCCCACGCTCGTACGTAGCGGAAGTACCGATCGTATTTCCGTTGGCTCCGAAATTCATCACCTGAGCCCGGTTGCCCGTCGAACGCGACCCCGCATAAAGGATAATCCAGGTATGGTCGTCGAAGTTGTCCTCCGGTTGGTAGAAATTGAAGCGTATGCTCGCCACCTCGGCCGAAAAGGTATTTTCGGAGATGATATTCTGCGGCGCATCTGTCCCATCCTTCAGGTACTCCAGAATCTGATTACTCGTTCCCTTCCCGAAAATATCGTTTCCGTCTTCGACCACCAGAACGCTCCCCGCCCCCGGGCCGTCGTTGATCTCGGTCCAGGGCTCCCCGGGATTTTCACCCGGT
>PXDC01000406.1 GCA_003565135.1 Verrucomicrobiota bacterium | reverse complement strand
GATCTCACCCGAATTTACCGGCTGCGCGTGTTCGTCGAGCTCGGCGCGACCGGTTCGTCGCTGGACGCCGAGCACGCCCGGCAGCGCGAGCAGTCGCTCTTCGGCCATTTGTCCTATCCGGTCGGATACGTCGATCGAGGTTCCGGGCGGGGTCAGGTAGCTGACCGAAAGGGCGCCTTCGTTGAATTCCGGTAAAAAGGAGCGGCCGAGGAAAGGCGCGATTAACAGCGCGCTGGCGAGCAATACGATCGAAACGATGATCGACAGCCAGGGCGCGCGTAGGGAAACGCCGAGGGTCTTCCCGTACAGCGGCTTCAGATATCCGGCCAGCCAGCCTTCGTGTTCCTTGTGGATCCCTCGGGAACGGGGCAGGAGGAAGGAGGCGAGCACGGGGGTGACGGTGAGCGCGATGACGAGGCTCGCAAAGAGCGAAACGATATAGGCGATTCCCATCGGCTGGAGGAGGCGGCCCTCGACCCCGCTCAGAAAGAAGAGAGGAATGAAGACGATGGTGATGATGAGGGTCGCGCTGACAATCGGTCGCCGAATCTCTTTCGAAGCCTCGTAGACGACGTCCAGTACCTCGCGCCGGTCCTTTTCCGGTAACCGTTGATTCTCGCGCAACCTTCGGTACACGTTTTCCACGTCGATGATCGCGTCGTCCACCAGCGCGCCGATGGCGATGGCGATGCCGCCGAGCGTCATGGTGTTCAGGGTGACTTCCATCCATTGGAACACCAGGAAGGTGACGGCGAGGGAAAGCGGAATCGCGAGCACCGAGATCAGGGTCAGGCGAACGTTTCCCAGGAACAACAAGAGGATGACAATGACCAGGAGCGCTCCGTCGCGAAGGGCGTCGAGCACGTTGCGGATCGCAACGTTGATGAAATCCGCCTGCCGGAACGAATCCTGTTGGATGCGAATGCCCTCGGGAAGCGTCGCGCCGATTTCCTCGAGGACGGCGTCGATCTCGCCCGTGAGTTCCAGGGTGTTAGCACCCGGCTGTTTGGCGATGGAGAGCACGACGGCGGGTCGGGCGTTTGCCGAGGCCTTTCCCAAGCTCACCGCCGGCCCGATCTCCACCGCGGCGACATCGCCGAGCTGTATCGAAGCGCCGTTCCGTTCCGCCACAACGCTTTGAGCGATATGGTCGACCGTATGGGCCCGGCCGAGCCCGCGGAGCTGGTATTCCCGCCCCTGGGTGCGCAAAACGCCGCCGGTTGCGTTCGCGCCCGCTTCCCGGCCGGCGTGCCGAACCTGATCCAAAGTCAATCCATAGGCCGCGAGTCGGTTCGGATCGACGTGAATCTGGTACTCCTTCAGATCCCCGCCGAGCACCGCGACCTGGGCGACGCCCGGAATCGCGAGCAGCCTTCTGCGCAGGGACCAGTCGGCGATGGTGCGCAACTCCATCGGGGAGGCGGCGGGTCCGTCCTCGCCCGCTTCGGCGTACAGCCCGATCAGCAGGATCTCGCCCATGATCGATGCCATCGGCGCCATCACGGGCGCCGGGATATCCGGCGGCAGCGAACCGGCGACCGCCTGAAGTTTTTCCGACACGATTTGCCGGGAGACGTACGGATCCGCGTCCCAATCGAAATCGACATGCACGATACTGATACCGGGCGCGGAGAACGACCGCACACGCCGCACGCCGGTTGCGCCGTTCACGACCGACTCAATGGGAAAGGTGACCCGCGCCTCGATTTCTTCGGGCGCCATCCCGTGGGCCTCGGTCAACACCGTGACGGTCGGGGAATTGAGATCCGGAAACACGTCCACCGGCAAACGGAGGACCGTGTGGAGCCCGCTCAAAAGAAGACCGAGAGCCGCTACGAGAACGAGCGCCCGGTTCCGGAGAGAGAATGCGATGATTGCGTCGAGCATAAAGGGTCCTTTCCTCAATGAACGTGGCCGTGGCCCATTTCCGTGGTGGCCAGCGACGCCAGGCGTATGAAAGCCCCACCTTCCGTGACCACCCGTTCGCCGGCCTCGATCCCGGACAGCACCCGGGTGAAGACGCAGTCGCTCGTTCCGAGTCGCGGGGTACGCTTTTCAAAGCTCTCGCCTCCGGTTTGCACGTAAACGACCGGCAAACCGTCCTCCTCGTGAATGGCGGAAACAGGAATCGCGACCCCTTCCTCGCTGCCGTCATC
This sequence comes from Verrucomicrobiota bacterium, assembly GCA_003565135.1. Classification (GTDB taxonomy): domain Bacteria; phylum Verrucomicrobiota; class Verrucomicrobiia; order Opitutales; family T3Sed10-336; genus PXDC01. The sequence continues at coordinate 3,978 of PXDC01000406.1, read as the reverse complement.
CGCGAGCAGGTAGGCCGTGGCGCGCGTTCCGGCCAGGAACCGCCGATCGGGGTTGTCCAGACGGAATCGTACCGTCGGCAGGTTGTCGTCCGAGCCGACCAGCGGCGTGGAGGGAACGGGCGGCTCGCCGAGTTCGGAGAGGCGATAACGCCGGGGGTCGCCCGTGGGCTGAAACACGACGTCGGCGATCGTTTCATTCGCGCTCAACCGCGAGGCGGGCGTCCTGGCCTCCAGGATCAGGCAGTCCGGGTCGACCAACTTTGCCAGAGGATCCCCGGCCGCGACCCGTTGTCCGGGAACAATAAATACCTCCCTGAGGATCCCCGAGATCGGCGCCTTCGCTTCGGCTCGCAACTTGGACGCGTCCTCCATGAGACCGTCCCAGCCAAGCCGCTCCACCGCCGTTTGCAGCGTCTCGAAACGAACCCGCGCCACCTCCACGCGCCGCGCGGAAACCGCATCCTGCTCCTGCAAACGCCGCACCCGATCCAGCTCCGACCGGGCGAGGAGGTAGTCCTCCCGCAACCGCGCCGGCCCGGTCTCCCATTCGGAATCGGGAACAACGGCGAAAAGCAGCTGACCCTCGGTCACCGCGGCGCCCGTCTCGATCGGGTTCTCCGCTGAGGCGAGACGCACGATGCCGGCGGAAGGCGCGGGCAGAATCGATTGGCCGCCCGTGGGGTAGCGAAAAGTGACGGCGGCCGGGATCGCCTGCCGGACGCGGCGCACGGCGGCGGGCTCGTTGGCGAACTCGATCTGCCACTGTTGTTCCTTCAGAAAGGATATCGTATCGGGATCGTCGTCTTCGTGCGGAGCGTGGGGGACTTCGGATGCGGACGCGTACACGGTGACGTCTTCGAGCCTATGAAGGTCTTCGAGCCGGGGACTCGCGACTTCAATCTCCATGCGGGTTTGCCCCGAGAACGGAACCTCGACGACCGGCAGAAAAATGCCCGGTCTCGCCGGTGCTTCCTCGCGGACCGAATACGTTTCGCCACGCTCCGAAATCACCCGCACGACCAAAGACCCGGAAGTGATCGGAGTGAAGTCGGAGGTTCGGGTGAGATGTATGACGAGCCTGACCGGTGTTCCGGTAACCAGTTCTTCACGCTCCATAAACAGCTCGGACCGGTCGGTGTAGCGGGTGACGACTACTTCGTGAGCGTGATCGTGGTCGCCATGCGCGGCGGCTTCCGCATGCTCCGACGGTTCATGCGGGTGCGGATGCGGGTGAGGGTGGTCATGTTCGTCAGCGTGTCCGTGATCGTCGCCATGCGGATGCGGGTGATCATGCTCGTGATCGTGATCGTCGTCATGCGTGTGGTCGTGATCGTGGTCGTGGAGGTGCGGATGATCGTGGTCGTGGTGATCGTGAGGACCGCAGCCGAGAAGCGCGAGTCCGATGCCCGCCAGGATGACGGGTTTCAGGTAGGTCCGATTGATGAATAAATGGATACGTCTCATTGGTTTTTTCCAGAGTGAGGTGTGTGGTTAACGTTCAAGCCCGGAGGCCGTGACATGGATGAGTTCGATCGCCGCCTGGCGCAGGGTTTTTTGCATTTGGATCCGGTCGTGCCACGAATCCAGGTAGGTCTCGACGGCGTCGAGGTATTCAAGCAGAGAAGTCTCCCCGGCCTCGAACGCGGCGGCGGTCGATCGCAGAAGCGCCTCCGCGTTTCCTTCAGGTTCGAGCGTCTCCAGGCGCTCCCACTGTTCCCGGAGTCGCACCCAGCGGGAATAGGCGCTTCGCGCCTCCGCCACGACGACCCTCCGGGCCCGTTCGTGGGCGATCTCCGCCCGCGACAGGTCCACGCCGGCCACCTGCGTTCCGCCCTGGTTGCGATCAAAAATCGGGATCTCCACCGTAAGGCCGACCAGGTAGCCGTCGCGCCCGGTGTTGTCGTCCTTGTGCGCGGCCTGGATCGAGGCCGAGGGACGGCCTTCGCCGCGGGCGACCCGCTCCTCGGCGCGCATCCATCCGACCGTCAGGGCCGCGGCTTGGAGATCGGGACGCCGCGCGAGCGCGGATCCTTCGGCATTGTCCGCCCCGGCGAACTCCGGAGGCGCCAGCGAGTACAGGTCCGGGTCGGGCGTGACCTCGTCGAGATCGAGCAGGGATCCCAGACGGGAGCGAAGCTCCAGGAGGCGGGCCTCGATCTCGGCCTCCTCGAAACGATGACGGGTGATCGCGAGATTGACGCGTCTGAGGAGGGTCCCGGGAGCATCGCCTTCACGGGTGGCGGCAATCGCGACGCGTTGCGCCCTTTCCAGCGCCTCGTGAGCGGTGGCATGTTTGCGGAATTCGTCGAACGCTGCGGCGTAATCGATGTACAAGGAAGCGAGTTCTCTTTCGATTCGCCGCCGGCGATCCTCAAGTTCCAGGGCGACGATCTCCGCCCGACTGTCGGCGGCGTCGATCCGGGAGCCGCGCTTCCAGAGAAAATCGATAGGAAAATCGATGCCGATCGTCGTTTCCCGGAAATCGTCGCCGCCGTTTCGGAGGGATTCCCGCTCCGCAAAAACGGAAGGATTGGGAATCGTCCCGGCCGCGCGGCGGCGGCCCTCGGCTTCGCGCCTGGCGGCTTCACCGAGCCCGTCGATCCGTTCCACTGCGACCGCTCGCTCGATCGCGTCACGGAGCCCGATCTCCGTTGCCACGGCGACGGGAGAAACCGAAAGAGACAAAATTGCCGCAAGAATTGTCGGACGCGAAAGGCGTACTCGCGACCCCGCCCAAAGAAGGTAATTGGTTATATAAAAAGACATGTTGAAGCATTGTTTCGTTTTGATCGGCGACGATTCCACCGGAACCGGTGGAAGGAACGAACGGCGATTCCGGCAGCACGAAAGTGCCGCCGGACCGCGGTTCCGTCTAAGCGAAACAGGGCTTCAAATAAGGAGGCGAACGGTGGTCGCGAACTGTCCCGTGGGACCGGAATCGTCGGGCGGGGCGCGCGAATACAAATGATAAGAACCACGATAGAACCGCGACAAATCGGGCAACCACGCCGTAGGCGCGATAGGCAGGAGGTGAGGAAGCGTCAACGAATCGCAGACGATGCTATAGGTGGCAAGCGCGAGGTCCTCGTCCAGCTCAATGGTTTCATGCGTGCAGGGCTCATGATGGTCGTCCTGTCGATGATCCTCCGAATGGCCGTGCCCGTGTTCGTGTTCATGCCGGTGTCCCGAGGCGGGGTGATGCGAATGACCCGTCTCGCCCGCGCATTGGGCGCCAAGAAATAGATGAACCGTTCCCGATCCGTGCTTGCAAACCTCCAAAGGCGCCCCACCGGCGGTCGCGACCAGCAAGGATAAAAGCATGCCCAAAGCGGATTTCATCTGCCGTGATTGCTAGTGACCGGTCAGTGGGGAGTCAAGCATTGGGATCGCGGCATTGGCCCCGACAGCATGGGATGCCGGTGGTCAGCCGCGATACTCACTTTGATCATGTACGCGGTCTGCGAAGGCTTTGCTGGTAGAAAGGCGCGGGAATGAGTGGGGCCGATTTGCGAGGATTGGTGTCATCGTTTGTCGCGAGACCGTGAAGAACGGCGCTTGTGCCGTGCGGGACGAAGATTTTAAATCAACTCCCGGCTGGCACGCCGCACCGATTTTTCGCGACGAGGCGGAATTTCTCTTTTCCCAACCTTCGAAAAGTGGAATTTTGAGCCGATGCCGTCCGCTTCGCAGCAAGCTCCTTCCACCGACGTTCCGATGCTCGGACTGAGTCCCTCCGGCCGGGTGCTTTGTCATGCGGCGGACGGGTTTGCCGCGAAGGTTTTCGCGCAAGGCGAATCCGCCGGGTTGATCGCGCTCGCCGGAACCCCCGGCGCCGAGCGGGAAACGGACGCGTCGCTTGTCTTCTGGCGGGAGATCGGCGGCGAGTTCCTGCGGGCGGTTTGTCACCTGCCCGAGGGAACGGGCGCGGACTTCGCCTTGCCGGGCCCGGAACCCGCCCTGCTCTCCGAGTGGCTGCTC
>PXDC01000354.1 GCA_003565135.1 Verrucomicrobiota bacterium | reverse complement strand
CGGGGTCGCCCAGCTCGTCGTCGCTGAACCGCTCCGCCCGCCAGGCGTCGAAGGGCGAGCGGTCGATATGGAAAAACTCCAGGCTGCGTGCCATGAGCTCGTCGCGGACCGATTCGGCGGTGATGGTTTCAAAGGGAACGGCGAGGTAAACCAGCTGGTAGTCTCCGTCGTACTGGATTCCCGCCGTTCCGGCGGACCCTCCTGCCTGAGCGGGAGTGTGGGCGGCCTGGTCGAAGTGGAGTGAGCCCGATGACGGGCCGCCCGGGGAGCGACTGATGTCGATGCTGTCGAAGGCGACGGCATCCGTGGGAATGGTATCGGCGGAGCCGGGACCGGCGGTCCAATACTCGGCGTTGTTGCGCACGTCCTCCCAGACAAGCTGCTGCCAACCGGTGAAATCGATTTCCGTGAACCCGTTCCGGAAAAGCCGGCCATCCTGGTCGCGAATCACGATGCGGAGCAGGTGCCCGGAGTTGTCCCCGTAAATCCAGAGCGAAAAGTCGGAATCCGTGGGGAAGACGGGCTGGGCGCCGTTGAACAGGCGGATGCGGTCGCCGTCGCCCCAGATGTAATGCAAATGACCGGACCCGCTCCCGTAGAGGACGGGACTGCTCGCGATGGTGAAGCTGGAGTCGGGGTGCGCATTGGTTTGCCCCGAGAAACCCGGCTGTCGCCAGCCGCCGATACTGTCGAAGCCGTCGATAGTCCCGCCGCCGGGAGCGCTGTATTCGAGAACGGCGATTGAATGGCCGGCGGGAGAGAGGACGTCGGGGGCGTTCACGCGGTAGGTCCGGCCGGCCCCGTCGTCGAACGAGAACAGGTCGATTCCCTCGAAAAGGGATCCGGGGGCGCCGCGGGCCGAGAATACGCCCGCGCTGCGGCTTTCGTAATTGGCCCTTAACACTGTGTCGACGAAGGTGCCGGGGCCGCTTCGCCCGAGGTCCCAGGCGATTTCGGCACCGGAGACAAACAGTTTGCCGCCGTTGACCAGGTAGGTTTCCACTCGGTCCCGCACCGACGCGGGCAGGGAGGTGAAATCGCGCGGATTGATCGGATTATCCTCGGCCTGGAGGCCGGCCATCCACACGACCCCCCGGTATTGGGCCAGATCCACCGAGCCGTCCGCGACGGCGGCCGCCTCGGCCGAGTCGAAGCCGATGCCGGCCGGGTGGTTGGCAATGGCGCGGGCGTGCTGGATGACGTAGTCGAAGGTATTCATTTTTCCGAGGTAGCCGCGGCTGAGGGGATTGGCGGAGTGGGGATCGTCTTCGATGACGTTGAGGTGGCGGTCCTGGCGGCTGAAGCCGTTGACCAGAAGCAGGGGCGGCACACCGCTTTGCGGCCCGCGCACCGCCAGGGTCGAGGTCGGGAAAGATTCTCCGCCGGAGTTGGTGGCGGTGACGCGGAAAAAGGCGACCTCGCCGGGTTCGATATCGGAGACAGTGATGGAGGTGCCGCCAATGGCTGTTCCGTTGTCGAATCCTTTTCCGTTGAAGGAGCGGTAAAGGCGGTAGCCGGTGGCGGCATTTTCAAAGGAGCGTCCGCGGCGTCCGCCTCCCTCCCCCGATTCGGTCGCGGGCGGGGCGTTCCAGGAAAGAGTGACGCCACCGGCGTCGGTTTGTTCGATCCGCAACGCCTCCGGCGGCTCCGGCAGGACGGTGGGATCGTCGAAGCCGTCCACCTCGTTGACAAAGTACTCGAGGATTCCCTTGTAGACTGCGCGGGCGACTTCACGGCGGAATTCCGGGTCGAGGATGTACTGGGCGTCGCCCGCGTGGTCGTGGAACGCCACTTCGAGCAGGGCCGCCGGCATGTGCGGGTTGTTGTTCGGGTTCAATTCGCCGAAATTGGCCGTTTTGTTGTTCCGGGCGACCCAGTCCGCGTCCCAGTTTTGACGTATCGCATCGACCACGGTGCTTTGAATGGAGTCACGGAGTTTGTCGCCTCCCGGCACCCCGTCGAAGGCGCGGTTCCATCCCTGGCTGGAATAAGCGAAGGTTTCCGTGCCCGTTCCACCGCCGGCGTTGGTGTGCCAGGAGACGTACACCGAGCGTCCGGCCTGCCAGGGTTCGTGTTCCCAGGCGGCGTATCGGGGCATGGCGGCGACCTGGTTGGATTCGGCCCAGTCGCTCTTGCCCATGAATCCCGCGTAATAGCGGCCCGACTCCTCCCAGCGCGGTTTGCCGCTGACGGTGCCGCCGGCGTCGTCGGGGATATCGCCCATACCGCCGCCGAATCGGACGGCGTTGGCGATGACCTGATTGCCGGCGGCGGCGCTCTCGTTGGTGATCGTGACGGAACCGGTCTCCGGGTGGCTGCCCTCCTCGAAGTAATAGGTGCCCACGTACTTCCAGGTGAAACCGTCGTGGTTTTGGTTCTGAACCCATAGCGTGGAATCGCCGGTGTGGTTGATGGTGATGCGGGCGTCTTCGGTGGTGCTGCCGGATACGGCGCGGCGGTACCAGACGTAGACCGCGTAGTGGCCGGCCTCCGGAATGTCGGGGGTGAAGGCGGCGGTGGCGGTCGGTTCGCCGGTAACGGTTGAGGCGCGCCGGTGCGATCCGGCGTGCGTGCCGCCGGTGGATTCGGTCGTCCAGTTACCGGTTTCCCCGTACCCGGGGTCGGTGTGATTGACGATCACCATGTTTGTGTTCAGATCGCGCTCGCGGGTGGTGTAGATGTTGGCGCCCGCGTTCCAGAGGTACTGGTTGAGGTACTGCAACACCGCCTCGGCGTTGCTGTGATCCTCTATGATGCCATGGTTGTTGCCGCGCTGGGTGGCCCAGCGACCGAGATTCGAGCTGTAGAACCACCCGTGGCCGGGACTGAGAAATACGGAGGCGTTGTCCAGGCTGCCGGAGGGTCGCGGCTGAGCCCGGACCGGTGACTGAGTGAGCGGGGTGGCCTCGGGCGGGTCCGCGTCGGGTTCGGCCGCATCGTAGAAGTCCGATTTGGAAGCGGGCGGCGGGCCGGTGGGCAGGAGGTCGTTCCAGGTCCCGTACTCGGGGCTTTCGGGCGTCCGGACCTGCCAGCGGAGACTCTGCAGGCCGGGCACGGCGCGTCCCCAATCGACCGTGAGGTGGGCCAGCGCCTCCCTCCTCACTTCCGGTTCGCCGGTACCGCGGATCGATTCCGGAAGGGTCAGAAAAAACGTGGCGTGCCCCTCCTCCACCCGGATCGCGTCGACGGCGGTTCCGTCGGGAAGGAGCGGTTCGAGCCCCCGTCCCGCTTCTTCCGCGGTCGGGCCGGCCAGTTGGATATCCAGAAGGGTACCGAGAAACACGGTCGCTTCTTCGTCGTTCAGCGACCCGTGCGCGGCAATCGTCCCGAGCTGCGTTTCCGCCTCCTCCCGCTCCACCCACACGGGATGACCGCGGTCGGTCAGCAGGAAGGGAAAGTGCCCGGGTCCGTGGGCATGGAGAACAGGGGCGGCCGCCACCCAGGGCAGGCAGGATGCCGCGAACAGGAACAAAGTAGATTTCATGGCGATTGAGAGGTGGGAAGGTCCGGATCGGACGACGAAGCTGGCAAACGGTACCCGATTAATCAGACCGCATTTTAATAATACGGGAATCCTCAATAATCAATTAAGGATATCACTTCAGAGCCCCTTTATGGTATGATTTTCCGGCCCATACGGCTTGACAGGATAGCAGCGTGACGGTCGGCTGGCCGTTGGCCGGGACCTTCCGGCTGGAACCGATTAAACCCGGCGCGATGACCATGCTCAAGATAACCGGAACCTTCCTCGACGAGATTACCCACGACATTCCCTCCCAGAACTGGGGGCCGGCGGAATGGGCGCGTGAATTCGACGTGATGAAAGCGTGCGGGATCGATACCGTCATCCTGATACGGGCGGGCTACCGGCGACAGGCAACCTTTGAGTCGAAGGTCCTGCGCGAGAAACGCGACATCTATCCGGTCTACACCGACCTGGTGGACCTCTTCCTCCGGGAGGCCGAACGGTGCGGCATGGACTTTTATTTCGGCACCTACGATTCGGGGGAGTTCTGGCCGAATGGGCGTTACCGGGAGGAAACCGATCTCAACAGGGCTTTCTGTGACGAAGTAATTGCCCGGTACGGGGATCGTCCGGCCTTCAGGGGCTGGTACATCAGTCATGAGATCAACGCCTTCAACGAGGGCATGATGGGCGTCTACGAGGAACTGGCCGAGCACCTGCGCGGACTAAAATCGCTTCCCATCCTGATTTCACCGTACATCAAGGGAATAAAGCAGTTCGGGGCGGAAGCGATATCCCTGGACCGGCACATCGAAGAATGGCGAAACGTCTTTGCCCGTATTCAGGGAAAGGTCGACATCGTGGCCTTTCAGGACGGCCAGATCGATTTCCACGAATTGACCGATTACCTCCAGGCCAATCGGGAACTCGCCGCCCAGCACGGGATCATGAGCTGGAGCAACGTCGAGAGTTTTGATCGCGATATGCCGATAAAATTCCCTCCCATCTCATTTCCCAAGCTGCGCTTCAAGATCGAGGCTGCCGCAAAGGCGGGCGTCGATAAGTTGATCACGTTTGAATTCCCCCATTTTCTCAGCCCGAATTCAATCTACCCTGCGGCTCACGGTCTGCACAGTCGTTACCGCGAATGGATCGGGTGAGCCCGGCTGCCAAAAAAATCGCATTGATGCTGCCGCCGGGGTACGGCAGGGTCGATCCGGCTTCATACCCGGATCTTCCGGTATTTTGCGACGAGCGTCTTGGCCACTGTTGATTTGAACGCGATGAAAAAGGACTACCTTAAAATTTACCGGCGCGAGCTTTTTGACCGCTGTATTCCGTTTTGGGAGAGGCATTCGATCGATCGCGAATTTGGCGGGTATTTCACTTGTCTCGACCGTGATGGTACACTTTTCAGTGACGACAAGTACCTCTGGCTGCAGGGCAGGGCCGTTTGGATGTTCGCCCGCCTGCACAACGAGGTGGCGCAGGATAAGGACTGGTTGGAACTGGCCCGCCAGGGCGCGGACTTTATTCGCAAACACGGGCGCAATGCGGAAGGGCGCGTCTACTTTTCCGTCGATCGGCAGGGAAGGCCGATTCACATACAACGAAAGATTTTTTCCGAAGTGTTCTATATTATGGCCATGACCGAGATGGCGCGGGCAACAGGCAATGCATCGTACCTGGAAGAAGCTCGCGAATTGTTTTGGCAAATCTATGATTATTGGCAGAACCCGGGCAAACTGGGGCGTCCGATGCTGGCCGGAACCCGCCCGGCTACGGCGCTCGCGGAACCGATGGTGTTTCTCTGTCTGCTGGAGGAACTCACCCGGCTGGACAATGACGGGCGGTTTGCGGTTATCGAGGAGGAAATGACCGAAATCGCCCTTCGCCATTACAAGCCGGACCGGGGTCTCGTGTTCGAAAACGTTTCGACCCAAGGAGACGTGATGGATACACCCCAGGGACGACTCCTTTGCCCGGGTCATGCCATTGAAATGGGGTGGTTTCTCGCCCGCCTCGGGCAGAAAAACGGCGACGGCGAATTGGTTCGAACCGCTGCGGATATTATCGACAAATCCTTCGATGGCGGCTGGGACCCCGAATACGGGGGGCTCTATTACTTTCTGGATGCCGAAAACCGGCCGCCTCTCCAGCTCGAATGGAGCATGAAACTCTGGTGGCCCGCGACGGAAGCCATTTACGCCCTGCTCCTGGGGTGGAGTTTGACCGGTGAGGAACGTTTTCGCGAAAAGCATGATCGTATGCACGAGTGGGCGTTGACCCATTTCAGTGATCCGGATCACGGAGAATGGTTTGGTTACCTCGATCGTCGCGGGGAAGTCACACACACGCTCAAGGGCGGAGAGTGGAAAGGTTTTTTCCATCTGCCGCGTGCGCTCCTTTATTCAGTTCAGGTTCTCGAAGGTCTGAGTTCGAAGGAATAACGAACAACGTCGAGGGCCGGGGGGGCGTAGAACTCGGAGGTCCGGGAGAATGCCTGGACGCGCGGCAAATCAGGATCCGGGGCTGCGGCATTGCGGACGAAATCACCCGAAGACGTCCCTGCGCAGGTCCCGCAGCGCGCACAAGCCCGCCCACTCGGCCCCGCGCAGCGCCCGCGCCCCGCTGCGCCGGTTCCGGCCGAAACGCTCGCGGTGGCGCCGGTACTCCGTCTCCACGT
>PXDC01000275.1 GCA_003565135.1 Verrucomicrobiota bacterium | reverse complement strand
CTTCGGAGACTGGGTGAGCCTGTTCGTGTATTCCGGAGCTCGTGCCGCCGGAAACCGTGCCCAGCGGATTCTCATCGGTCGCGGTAACGTGGGCAACGCGAGCTACGCGGCCGGATCACTTGTGCGGGCGGACATCATCGTCAATAACAGCAACGACGCGGTCGTGCATACCTTCCGTGGAGAGGACTACACTGTGCCGCCCGGGACCTTCCAGACCTGGTACAACGGTAACCTGGCTTCGTCCGAATTTGCGCGCGACAACAACCAGCGCGGTCCGATCACCGATTTCGAGTTCAATACCAGTACGAATGACCAGGTTCTGATCTGGATCGATGATTTCACCGTGCGCGATGAACCCTTTGTGCGGGACATCGAGGTCGAAGTCTCACCCATACTCTTCCAGGACCGTTTCGAGTTTCACAGTGCCGGTTCCCCTCCGGGAGGTCCCTGGACGCATGTGATTGCCGACGCGGATACCAGCGGAACGGTGCTTGTTTTGGAAGATGAAGAAAACTTTTTCGGGCAGGGTACCGGGAATCAGATGCTGGAATACAAGGGCGATGGCACCGAAAACGCCATGGCTCTGCGTGCGACCAATGTATTTGGTGGTGAGGCGGCTCCGGAGGTGGCGACATTCAGCTTTCTGATGTACGAGCCGGACAGCGAAGAGCACAGGGACCTCCTGAGCCTTTTTGTTTACGCCGGGGACGGCGCCATTTTCAGCGGAAACATTACCCAGCGGGTCCTTATCGGGGGTGGTGTCGTCGGTACGGCGGAATACGACTACGATACGCCGATCCAGGTCGATGTGATTGTCAACAGCTCCGATGCGGCGGGGACCTACCACGAGGACGAGCACACCCTGAATCCCGGCAATGTGGATATCTGGTTCGACGGTGAGCTTGTCCTGTCGAATTACGTCCACACCCACAACGTGAACGGTCCTATCCGGAGCTTTCAGCTCCAGAACGGCACCAATGCGACACCGCTGGCGTACTTCGACGACTTCTTCGTTCGTAACGAACCGCATGTCACGGTTGCCGAGGTCGTCGACGACCCGTTCGCCGCCTGGCTGGCCGAGCATTTCAACGAAGAGGAACGGGGGGACCCGGCGATTTCGGGCGAGCTGGCAGACCCGGATTTCGACGGGATTCCCAACGTTCTCGAGTTCGCGCTTACGGGAAACCCGAGGGTGGCGTCGCGGGAGGTGCTACCGCTGATCGGAACCGTTGAAATCGATGAGAACCGGTACCTGACGCTGACCTATACCCGGCCGGCCGACCCCGGTGACCTCGATTACCGGCACCAGGTTTCGGCAGATCTGGATACGTGGAATCACAACGGCGACGATACGGGCGAAACCTACACGGAAATCATGGAGGAGACCCCGAATCCGGAGGCGGGGACGGTGACAGTGGTCGTGCGTGATTTGACCCCCATGGGCGGATCGGTGCGACGGTTTCTGCAATTGGCGGTCAGGTGAAGAACGGAGATCCGGGACCGCTGGAGCTCGTTCTCGCCGCGTACGGTCTCGAACCCGGGGACGTGAGTGGCGGGGGCGGGACTGCGGGCGGATCGTGGCGGGTGAGGGCTTCCGGCGGCGACTACTTTGTTCGTCGCCGGGGAGCCCGCACCGCCGGCCCCGAGAGGATTCGGTTTGATCACGGATTGCGCCGCCACCTCGCGGAGGAAGGGCTGCCGGTTACGCCCCCCCTGGTTGCGGGGGACGGAAAAACCTGGGTAAGCCTGGCGGACGGCGTCTACGAGGTTTACCCGTGGGTGGAGGGGCAGCCGTACAATCCGGTCTGGCGCGAAGTCGAAGGGCGTAACGCGGCGATGGTCCTGGCGCGTATCCACCGGGCCGCACTGCGATACGGGGGTGAATGCGAATCGCTTCTGCCGCAATTCGCGCACTACCCGGTGGCCATCCCGGCGCGGGAGCGTTTCGATCATCCGGAAGCGCTGCTGGCTGCGGTTGAGTTTGTGACGGAGGCGTTCGGCGTATTGAGCCGGCGTCAGGAGTTGACGCGTGCCCGCGAACGGGTACGGCGGTTCCGGGACGACTACCTCGCGCTTTATCAACGTCTCCCGGTTGGTGTCATTCACGGCGACTACAACGCGTGCAACCTGCTCTTTCGTACAGACGGAGAGGTCGCGGGCGTATTCGATTTTGATTGGGCGTGGCGCGACAGCCGGGTCCGGGACGTTGCCACGGGGCTCTTCTTTTTCGGTGGCCGCCGCGATCGACCGATCGACAGCGGGGACATCCGCTCCCTGACCGCGTGCCCCGACCTGAACCTTTCCTGCCTGGCCGAATTCGCGGCGGTTTATCATCACGGATTCCCCCTTTCCGGGGAGGAGGTGCAGGCGCTTCCGAACGCCCTGCTGGGGGGGTGGGTGGCCTGGCGTACCGAGGGGGTGATGAAGGTGCCGGAAGAGGAACGGGCGGATTTCCTGCTGACCTCGTTCGAGGTGCCGTTCCGCTGGGTGGAGGACCACCGGCGGGATTGGAACGAGGCCGTGCGTTGCTGTTGCGCGTAGCGGCTCCCGGGGGCATGCGGCCCGACGGAGGCTCCGATAGGTGACGCCGCTTTGAGCGCCGCGCCGGTAGGGGAAATAAATGGCATTGCGGCTTTCCGATTTTCGGGCAGACTTCGGGGGTTCGACCTGGAGTTAGAACCGAGAGCATTCATCAGCCATGAAAAAGATCGAACCGCCCTATTACCCGATCATCTACATCCGCGGTTACGCCATGACCCAGTCGGAGATCGACGCCACCGTCGCTACGCCGTACATGGGTTTTAATCTCGGCTCGACCCGGATACGTCAGAACTGGAAAGGCGGGGTGGAGCGCCATATTTTTGAGTCTCCCCTGGTGCGATTGATGAAGGAATACGGCTACCGGGATGTTTACGAGCATGGGACGGAGAAACAGGACCGGATCCCGTCCAGGAGCATTGTCATTCACCGCTATTACGAGCAGGCCGACAGCGAGCTGGGCGGGGAAAAGGCTCCGTCGGTAATGGAGGCGGCGCGGGGACTGAGTGAACTGATTATTCGGATACGGGATCAGGTTTGCGGAGAGGACCCGGATGCGCGTTCGGCCTTCAAGGTTTACCTGGCGGCGCATTCCATGGGCGGCCTCGTCTGCCGTTGCTTCCTGCAGAACCCGGAGGCGGGCGAAGACGAGACCCGTGAGGCGGTCGATAAAGTTTTTACCTACGCGACACCGCACAACGGCATTGAAATGGCCGGTATCAACGTGCCCGGGTTTCTGGGAAAATGGGATATCAACAATTTCAACCGGGGCCGCATGGCCGAGTACCTCGCCCTGGAACCGGACAACGGCCGAGTCGATTCGCTGGACGGCAAATTCGACCCGAACCGGTTTTTCTGTCTGGTGGGGACGAACCACAAGGATTACGACGCGGGAATGGGCCTGTCTCGCCGGCTGGCCGGGGAGATGAGCGACGGGCTGGTCAAAGTGGAAAACGCGACCGTGCGCGGAGCCCCGCGGGCGTTCACCTACCGGAGCCACAGCGGCCCGTACGGGATCGTCAGTTCGGAGGAGGGGTACCAGAACCTGGTACGTTTCTTTTTCGGCAATGTGCGGGTGGACGGGGTGCTCGACGTGGAAGACGTGCCGCTCCCGCCGTCGGTGCGGAAAGAATTTAAGCGCGGCCGGCGGGTGCGGGCGTCCTACTATTTTGAATCGACCGTTTCCCCGCGCGGAGCCGTCACCTTTAAGCTGACGGAACGGCGCCGGGAAACTTATTCGGCGGTGCTGAGGAGATTCGATGATCTTTTTCGTCTGGAAAAAACCGGTCGAACCACACCGCGTTCGCCCATGCTGTTCTCCGCGTTTCTCGACACGAGCAAGATCACGGTGGGGCGAGGCTTCATGTTCAGCATTGACCTGAGCGTGCTCACGACCGGGTACGAAATGGATGGATTCCTCATGTTCAACCGTCACGTACCGGGAGAGAATCTCTTCCGCAACACCCTGGCCATTCGCGCGACGCCGAGGCGGAACGGGTGGCACGTCCGGTACAATCTAACCGATGATGACTGGAGCGAGAACACCGGAAGCGCGGCCAGGGAAGATGACAAGGGCCTGTTTATTCCCCTGAGTTCGAAGAAAGGGTTCAAGGGAAAGCTGCGGCTGGAGATAAGCCCCTGGTCTTGAACCGGGGAAGACGACCCGTCCCGATCGGTCACGTGTCCGAAGGCGAAAAGCTGCGGCCGCCGGGGATGGTCAGCCAGAAAGGCAGTCATCAAAAATGGCGGCATCCGAACGGGCGCCAAGTGATCGTAACAGATCACGGCAAAAAGCCTATACCGATTTGGACGTTGAAAAGCATCATTGAAGGCAGCGGTTTATGTACCGATTAATTTCGGTAATCACTACGGAACATCATCGTCTTCGTCGTCTTGCGAATCGAGGCTTTTTCGCCCGGTGTTGTTTTCTTCCGGAATCCGACCGAATCCCCGTTTTTCAAGTTTCTCCGGGTATTCGATTCTTTCCGCAGGTACGTACGTGCGATAGGTTCGAAGTGAACAAACAGCCTTTTGTCGTGACCAATCGAAAGCGGATGGCTTTCGCGAATTCGCATCCGGGGATCCATCCGGTTTTACGGGCCGGCCCGTACGCGAAGAAATTTCTGGTCGCCATCGGTGGTTATCTCGCGGACGAGGTGTTCGAGAACTTCCCATCCGACGAGATCGGAGGATTTTTCGATAGTGAACGCGAACACCCAGCCGGACGGGTCGGTGGTTCGTTTCAGCATCAAACCACCGAGGCTGAGGTCCATGATCGAGGTTTCGTCGTAAAGGCCGAACCGGTGGGGGGTGCCGGCTACGATTCCAATGACTCCCGAATAGTCATTCAAGGGATTCAGGCCGGCCTCGACGGCTTCACCATCGAGAATGCCGTCGCCGGACGTATCCGGATTGATGGGATCGGTTCCGTAAATCACAATTTCTTCATAGTTGGTGAGGCCGTCGTCATCGTCATCGGCGTTGTCCGGGCCGAAGTTCGCGGTAACCGACAGGTCCATTCCCAAAGTGATTTCCAAAGGGTTGTCGTCGGAATCGAGATCTCCGGACCAGGATTCGAAAACATAGCCGGGATCGGGTATGGCGCTGATGGTGAGGGTGGTGTCGGCGGGATAATCCTCCGCGCCCGAGGGTTCGGTCGCGCCGAATCCGGAGGTATTCACTGTAAGCCTGAAACGCGCCGGCGATACGAGCGCATCCCCGAACTCGTACGCACCGAGGTCCAGCCGGTCGCCCTGGATGCGGACAAACCCGGCCACATCGATGGGAATAAGCTCATCGGTATCGCCGTCGTTGTCGAGGTCGTGGACGTCCGGGGGGAGGTACATGGCATCCCCTTCGGCGATGGCGGGGCTGTCCTCCTGCAAGCGCAGGCCGTCGTCGCCCGTCCCCGGGATTCCATCCGGACCGGCCGGATCATCCGGGTTAACGAAAAGAGGATCGGCGTCGATGATCCATTCCTCGGGTCCGATTTGGGCGTCGCCGGGCAGACCGGCGGCACCCCCGACGATAAGGTTTTTGGCCCTGGGGGGATTGGGGGTGGGGAATTCCGTCGGTCCGGCATTGCTGAAGGAATCCATTTCGGAGAACGATCCGGTATCGCCGAAGATGTTATTGTAGGCGGTCCACGTACCGCCGCGGGCGACGTTGCCCTGGTCGGCTGCGACGTTGCCGTTAAAGGTGGCGTTGATCACGGTCCAGGTACCCCCGTGGGCGACGCCGCCATGGTGGTCCGCCGCATTGCCTGAGAACACGCCATTGACGATGTCCCAGGTGCCTTCGAAACCGACGCCGCCGCTGGAGTCGGTGGCGGTGTTGTCGGTAAACGTGGCGTTGGTGACCATCCAGGTGCCCCCGCGGGCGACACCGCCGCCTTCGTCGCCGGCGGTGTTGCCGCGGAAGGTGCTCGCCACGACGGTCCAGGTGCCGAAATAGGCGACACCGCCGCGGGAGCCCGCCGCATTGCCGGAGAAAACGCTACCGTTGACGTCCCAGGTACTCCCGGACGCCACGCCGCCGAACTGGGTTGCGGTATTGCCGGTAAACGTGCTTTCGGTGACGGTCCACGTGCGTCCGGACGCCACGCCGCCGCTGGTGGCGGTGTT
>PXDC01000097.1 GCA_003565135.1 Verrucomicrobiota bacterium | reverse complement strand
GGGAATTTCCGGACGCCGTTTTTTTCAGCCGCGTAAGGGGTTGGTGACTCGATTGGCACACGGCCAACGGAAGACGGAGGGGAGAGACGGCGAGGGGGCGATATCATTTTTGGAAATCCCGTAGCGAGGGGGTTTATCCCGCGATCCCCGTAATACCCGGATCTCCCGGGGTAAACCCGGTCGCCACAGGGTTCGTGAACGTTTCGTCTCCTGTCGCCTGTCTCCTGATTTCCGCCCAGTCCGGGTTAGGGGTCGGTTGGTTCGGCCCTGGGGTCGGGGGTGTCGGGAGGAGGGCTGTTCCGGGCGGCGAGGGATTGGGCGAGGGTGTCGAGGTCGGCGCCGCTGGGCTGTTGAAAGAGGCGGAGGCCGAAGAAGGGAAGGACGGCGAAAAGGTGGTCGAAGATGTCGGATTGGATGCCTTCGTAGTTGACCCAGGCGGTTTCGCGGGCGAAGGCGTAAACTTCCAGGGGAAGACCGTGGGGGGTGGGGTCGAGTTGGCGGGAGATCTGGATCATTTCCTGGTGGACCCGCGGGTGATTGCGGAGGTATTCGGCGCAGTAGGCCCGGAAGCATCCGATATTGGTGAGGTGGCGGCCGTTGATGAGGTCTTCGTCGGAAACCCGGCGCTCGCGGTTGTAGTCGTCGATCTCCTTGAGTTTCGAGTCCAGGTAGGCTTCGAGGAGGCGAACGGTCCTGAGGCGGTCGAGCAGTTCCCGGTCGACGAAGCGGATGGAGCGCAGGTCGATCAGGAGGGAGCGTTTCATTCGCCGCCCGCCGGCTTGCTGCATGCCGCGCCAATTCCGGAACGAGTCGGAGATCAGGGAGTAGGAGGGGATGTTGGTGATGGTGCGGTCCCAGTTCTGGACCTTGACGGTTGTCAGGGAGACGTCGATGACGTCGCCGTCGGCGCCTTGCTGGGGCATTTCGATCCAGTCGCCTTTTTTGACCATGTCGTTGGCGGAAAGCTGGACGCCGGCGACCAGGCCGAGAATGGGGTCGCGGAAGATGAGCATGAGGACGGCCGTCAGGGCTCCGAAGCCGGAGAGCAGCACGAGGAGTTCCTGGCCGACGGCAATGGAGACGATGAGGATCGCTCCGAGGAGGAAGACCACCAGCTTGATGGCCTGGACGAAGCCCTTGATGGGCAGACTTCCGCGGGAGTACCGCTCGTAGCCGGCGACGACGGCATTGAGCCCGGCGTCGATAACCATGAGGAAAATAACGACGAGGTAGAGCCGGACGGCCAGGTGCGCGGCGCTGGTGACGGTTTCCCAGTCCTGAAGCGCGACGGGGGCGAGCCAGTAGATGACGATGGCGGGGGCGACGTGGGAGAATCGTGAGAGAACCCGCTTTTCCTGGAGGACTTTCAACCAGTTCTGCCGGCTCTTGCTGATGACGTTGTCGACGATCCGGAGGATTATCCGCTTGGCGACGAGATTGGCCAACCAGGCCAGGAGGAGGACGACGGCAATGCCGGTGAGCCGCGCCGCCAGCAGGGCGGCATCTTCCCCGATGCCGGTGAGTTCGAACCACTCTATGAGCTGCTCCATGAGGAGTGAAAGCCTGTTGGGCGGCCGCCGGGCAATCAAGTCTGTTTTGGGGCGGTGCCCGTGCGGGGGCGGGGCGCGGGCGACGGCCGTGGCCGGGGGCGGCGGAATCGGTGCCGGTGATTGTTTTGCACGGTTTGCTATTTCGGGCTTGGAAAGGCGACTGAATCCGATTGATAATACCGAATCGAACTGAAAACAATATTCCGGCTGCTGCGGTAGCGCGGTGGTTTCACCGGGTGGGCCGAATAGAATCGGTATGGGTCAGGGAAATGAGAGGAAAACGGGTTACGGCAGCGGGCAGGGAATGGCGAACGAGCCTTCCGTGAAACGCGACGTGCTGCGTGAAAGCGAGGAGCGTTACCGCCGGCTGGCCGAGGATACACCGGTCCTGATCTGCACGTTTCTGCCGGACGGCACCCTGACCTACGTCAACACCGCCTACTGCGAGTATTTTCAGAAAAGCCCGGGCGAACTGATAGGGAAGTCGTTTCTCGACCTGATTCCGGATGACGAGGCGCGTCAGCAGGTCGTGCGCAACTACATGTCCCTGACCCCGGAGCACCCCGCGACGACCTACGAGCACAGGATCGTCGATTTCCAGGGGCGGGATCGCTGGCAACGCTGGACGGACCGCGCCTTCTTCGACGAGGAGGGCAAAGCGGCGTATTTCCAGTCGGTCGGCGACGATATTACGGAGCGGAAGATCTACGAGGAGCGGGTCAACCTCTTGAGCGCGGCGTTCGAAGCGGCGGCGGATGCCACCATCATCACGGACCGGGCGGGTATCATAAAGTGGGTTAATCCCGCCTTCACCCAGCTTACGGGCTACCTGCCGGAGGAGGCTATCGGGAAAAACCCCCGGGAGATCCTGAATTCGGGTCGCCACGACCAGGCGTTTTTCAAGGGACTCTGGCAAACGATTCTGTCCGGCCGCACCTGGCGCGGAGAAATGGTCAACCGCAAGAAGGACGGCAGCCTGTATCCCGAGGAGCAAACCATTACGCCGGTTCGGGACGCGAAGGGACGCATCAGCCACTTCATCGGGATCAAGCACGATATTACGGACCGCAAGCAGGCGGAAGAGGAGTTGCGCGAGTTGCGCGAGCGCTTTTACCTGGCGCAGAAAATGGAATCGATCGGGCGGCTGGCGGGGGGGATCGCGCACGATATGAACAATATGCTGGTTCCCATTCGGGGTTACGTGGATATGATTCTATCGGATTTTGCCGGCCACGGGCGGCATATTTCCTACCTCCACGAGATCCGCAACTCGGCCGATCGGGCGACGGAATTGACAAAGAAGATTCTCGCGTTCGGCCGCGGGCTGGTGTTGCGCACCGAGGTGCTCGACATCAATGCGGTGCTGGACGAATACAAGCGGATTCTCCGGCCGTTGATCGGGTCCGGGGTCGCGGTGGAGCTCAATCTGGAGCCCAACCTGAAGCGGATCAAGGCGGACCGCGTGCAACTGGAGCAGGTTATCATGAATCTGGCGCTCAACGCCCGCGACGCCATGCCGGATGGCGGGCTGTTGACGATTGAAACGGCCAACGCCGTCATCGACGAAGGTAACGCGGCGGGCCAGGAGGGGATGTATCCCGGATCCTACGTGCGAATCAGGGTGGCGGACAACGGTTACGGCATGGCGACGGAAACGCGCATGCGGATATTCGAACCGTTTTTTACCACCCGCGAAACCGGGAAGGGCCGCGGTCTCGGGTTGGCCATTGTCTACGGCATTGTCAAGCAGCACCGCGGCCACGTTCTGGTGGAGAGCGAACCCGGAAGAGGGACGGTGGTGGAGGTGTTTTTGCCCGTCGAGAGCAAGGACACCGCGGTAGTCGCGCCGAAGCAGCAGGAGTTCGGGTTGGCCTCCAAAACGGCGACGGTCCTGGTGGTGGAGGACGATCCCCAACTGCGCAGCCTGGTGGAAAAGGCGCTCCGGGCCCACGGATTCGAGACCATGGCGGCTCACAGCGCGGAGAAAGGGGTCGAGCTTGTTTCCGGGTACGAAGGAACGGTCGATTTGCTGGTCACCGACGTGCTCATGTCCGGCATGAACGGAACGGAACTCTACCAGAACCTCAAACAGCGGCACGGGGACTTGAAGGTGCTGTTTATGTCCGGCTACACCGGCGAGGTTCTGGCCGTCCAGGGAATCGAGACCGGCCAGGATCATTACCTGCAAAAGCCGTTCGCGATCGCCGACCTCATGCGGAAGGTGCGGGCCACCCTGGCGGACGTGAAATAAACCCCGCCCCGAAGGCGGCGTGCCACGGCGTTTCGGGATCAGCCAAAACAGCTGTGGAGGCGCTCCCGCAGGCAGGTGTGGCGGGTGCCGGTTTCGTTGTTGCGCACCGCCATGGCGTAGGCGTCGGGATCGCCCACCAGGATAACCTTTTTCCGGCCGCGGGTGATCGCGGTGTAGATCAGGTTGCGGCGCAGCATCATGTAGTGCTGTTTCAGAAGGGGAATGAGAACGACGGGGTATTCGCTGCCCTGGGATTTGTGAATGCTGATGGCGTAGGCGAGGGCGAGATCGTTGAGCTCGGCCCGCTCGAAGGTGTGGGTGTCGGCGTCGAAGGCGGCGGTCATGGTTCCGGCGTCGGGGTGGACGGAAAGCACCTTGCCGAGGTCGCCGTTAAAAATGTTTTTGTCGTAGTTGTTGCGCAGTTGAATGAGTTTGTCCCCGGCGCGAAAGCGAATGCCGCCGTGCGTGAGGGAGGGGCCCTCGGGATTGAGGCGGCGTTGCAGTTCGGCATTCAGGTTCGCTACGCCGGCGATTCCTTTATGCATGGGCGCGAGTACCTGGGCGCCGCTCACGGGATCGATCCCGTGCCGGTGCGGCAGGACGTCGGAACAGAGGTCGAGCAGGGTTTCGAGACAGGTCTCGGGGGTCGGGGCCTCGACGAACTGGAGGTCGGGACCGGGAAGCAGCTCGGCCGGGGACGCGACCGCGGCGGTGATGGTGACCCGGCCGGCGTTGATGGCGTGAGCGGTGGTGACGATGGCGCTTTTTTCGTGCTGCCGGTAGATGGCATCGAGCCGGGTGACGGGTATGCGTTCGCTTTGTATCAAGTCCTTCAATACATTGCCGGCGCCCACGGACGGGAGCTGGTCGGTGTCGCCCACGAGCAGCACATGGGCTTTGGAGGGAATGGCGCGGAGGAGGTTTGCGGCGAGCCGGGCATCGAGCATGCTTCCCTCGTCGACGATGACAAAATCGGTTTTGAGCGGGCGGTCCTCGTTGGCGGTGAAGGCGCCCTGGGCGGGATCGTACTTGAGCAGGCGGTGGATGGTCCGGGCCGGCCCGGACGTGGTTTCGGCCAGGCGCTGGGCGGCGCGACCGGTGGGTGCGGCCATTTGCACCGCGACCTTTTTGGCCGCGAGGATGTCGGTCAACGCCCGCAGGATGGTGGTTTTTCCGGTGCCGGGGCCGCCGGTAAGGATGGTGATTTTATCCTGCAGGGCACGGCGCACCGCTTCGGCCTGGCGGGGGCTGAAGGCGAACCCGGAACCCGGGCCGGCGGCGCGGGTGGCCCGTTCCTGCGCCCACTCGACGGCCTTGTCGATTTTGATGGGCGGCAGGCCGCTGGCGCATTGCTGAATACGGAACACGGCCTCGGCGATTTTTCGCTCCGCCCGGGCGGCGGCGGGAAGCTGCAGCACCGGCCGGTCGTCGCACCGGACCAGGTCGGACTTTTCGATCAGCCGGTCGAGGGATTGGCGCAGCTTGTCGCGGTCGGTCTCGAGGAGACCGGCGGTGTGATCGATAAAGGCGTCCTCGGGAAAGGCGGTGTGTCCCTCGGATTCCAGTTCGGCCAGGGCGTAGAGGATTCCGGCTTCGAGCCGGGCGGGGCTGTCGTTGGCGTAACCGAGGTTGATGGCGATGCGGTCGGCGGTTTTGAAACCGATACCGTCGATCTCCCGCGCCACCCGGTACGGTTCTTCACGGAGGATGTTCCGGGCCTGCCCGCCGTATTGTTTGACGATGCGCACGCAATGGGCGGGGGAGACGCCGTAGGTCTGGAGAAACACCATGATTTCGCGCACGGCCTTTTGCTCCTCCCAGGCGGCTCTGATGGCGCGGGCCCGCTCCCGGCCGATGCCGGGAATGTCGCGCAGTCGGCCCGATTCCTCGGAAATGACACGAAAGGTGTCGGCGCCGAAGTGGTCGACGATCTTGTTGGCGTAAACCTTCCCGATACCCGGCACCAGGCCGCTGCCGAGGTAGCGGCGTATGCCGTAGACCGTGGCGGGGAGCTCGGACTTGATGGTGGCGACCTTGAATTGGTCCCCGTGGTGCGGGTGCCGGGTCCATTGTCCGGTCAGGCTCAGGCATTCCCCGCACTGGACGTTGGGCATGGCCCCGGTTACGGTGACGCTTCGATTGTTCGCCTCGTCGCGAAGTTCGGCGATGCAGTAATGGTTCTCCTCGTTGAAAAAGATGATCCGTTCGAGAACGCCCCGGAGGTTCTCGCCGCGGGAAGGAGAGGAATGGGTGCCGCGGTCGTTGGGCATGGCGGGAGTCGGTGGTGCGGGCGGGCGCCTGGTTTGCAGGGATTCGGTTTCGGGCGGGTGAACGGTTGTTTCGGATGCGTTCCGGGCGATTCGTCGGCGTTCGGCCGGGGGACCTGGGTGCGGCGCGCGTGAATCTTGTGTGATTTACCCAAAAAGGGACGCTGTTTTCGACCGGAGCGTCGACGGGACGTGCCAACGGGTCAGCCGGTTTGAGCGATGGGATTTTCCGTTTTCGCCGGGGGCGCTGCCGCCGGGTCGAGGCCGAAAACCTCGTGGCCGAGGGCGTACAGATCGGAAAAAACCCCGCCGGCTCCGGCCTGGAGGAGTGCCTCGTGGGAATGGGTGCCGGTGGTGACGCCGAAACAGGGGAATCCGCCGTTGCGGGCGGCTTCCACATCGTGGACGGAGTCGCCCACCAGGCAGGCGCGGTCGGCGGGGGTTTCGAGTTTTTCCAGGGCGTAGCGGCTGAAGGCGGCGGCGGGTTTGTGGTGGGGGGTGTCGAGGGCGCCGATGACGGCGTCGAGGTGCGCGTCGAGGCCGAGGTGACGGATGATGCGGCGGGAGCCCTCGCCCTGCTTGTTGGTGAAAACGGCGAGTTTTCTCCCCTGGCCGCGAAGGCCGTGGAGAATCCATTCGACCCCGGGGTAAACCGTGATGTCTTCGAGGAAAATCCGGGCGAAGTGGTCCCGAAAAAGGCGGACCGCCTCGGGGTGGCCGGACTCATCGACAAAGTGGCTCATGGTGACCTCCATGGAGCGGCCGACCGTGGCCCGGAGCACCTCGCGGCCGGGAACGGCGCACCCGAGCTTTTCCAGGGCGTATTCGTAGCAGCGGAAAATAACGTTGAAGTGATCGATCAGGGTGCCGTCGAGATCGAAGAGAACGGTCCGGAAGGGATTCGAGTGGTCAGCCATGCGGGTGCAAGATTCGGCGTTCGCGGCCGCGGGTTCAAGGATTAATCCTGCCCGCGCGGCGGCCCGGTCCGAACGCGTTGATTGGGTTGCGTTTGCTCGATCCGTGGTCATCTTGGGACGTTGACCATGGATTCGAGGATCAAGGCGGAAGTGGCGAACGGGCTGCTGCGGGTGACCGTGGTGGGGGACTGGCCGCTGGAACGGCGCGTGCCGCACTGGAAGGAGGTGCTCAAGCGAATCCGGGGCCGGGAGGGCTGGGTAAAGGCGGTGGCGGTGGATGCGGGCGAGGTGGGCGAGTGGGATACGAGCCTGCTGCTTTTCCTGATCCAGGCGAACGATTACAGCGCGAAGCGTGGGATACCGTGCCGGATGGAGCGATTGCCGGAACTCGTGCGTCAGCTCCTGGAACAGCGGGTGGGGGACGGCGCGGCGAAGGCGGCCGCTCCGGGCGCTTCCCGGGAGCCGTTTTTCGCCGCCATCGGCGAGCGTTTCCTGGCCGGCCAGCGGGGACTGGTCGAGTGGGCGGCCTTTCTGGGGGAGTGTGTTCTGGGGATATGCCGTATGGCGGTGCGGTGGCGGAAATTCCGCTGGATGGATTCCTTTTCCACCATGCAGCAGGCCGGGGCGATGGCCCTCCCGATCGTCGGGTTGATCAGCTTCCTGGTGGGCCTCATTCTCGCCTACCAGGCGGCTATCCAGATGCGGCAATACGGGGCGGAAATTTTCGTGGCCAACCTGGTGGGGCTTTCCGTGGTGCGGGAAATGGGGCCGATGATGACGGCGGTCATTCTCGCCGGGCGTACCGGAGCGGCCTTTGCGGCGCAGATCGGAAACATGAAGATGAACGAGGAGATCGACGCCCTGGAGACACTGGGGATTCAACCGATCGATTTCCTCGTGTTGCCGCGGGTCCTGGCCCTGCTGATCATGGTGCCGCTGTTGACCGTTTACGCCAATCTGCTGGGAGTGCTGGGCGGGTACGTGGTCGGCGTGGGCGTGCTCGATATCGCGCCGTCGGCCTACTGGTTCCAATCGCGCGAGGCGATCGACGTGAACGATATCGCCAGCGGGCTGATCAAGAGCGTGACCTTCGGCCTGGTGATCGCGGCGGCGGGGTGTATGCGGGGCCTGCAGAGCGAACGCAGTTCGGCCGGGGTGGGACGGGCGGCGACGTCGGCCGTGGTCACGGCGATTTTTCTGATCATTGTCCTGGACGCGCTCTTCGCGGTCCTGTTCGAGCAACTGGGAATCTGATGTTGGACGGCAAAACAAAAACGGGCCCGATGGTCGAGGTGGTGAATGTGACCTGCGGGTACGGGAACACCGTGGTGCTGGAGAACGTGAGTTTTTCGGTCGCGCGCGGCGAGGTGTTTTTTGTGGTGGGCCGGAGCGGGTGTGGCAAAAGCACGCTGCTGCGAAACATGATCGGGCTGCAGGACCCCCGGGCGGGCGAAATACGTTTCGACGGGCAAACGCTGTCCGGCGGGGGGCAGCGGGAACGGCGCAAACTGCTGCGCCGCATGGGCATCCTTTACCAGAGCAGCGCCCTGTGGAGCACCATGACGGTGGGGGAAAACGTGGCGCTGCCGCTGGAGGAGCACACGCGGTTGACCCGGGCGGAAATGCGGGAGTTGGTGGCGATGAAACTGGGTATGGTGGGTCTGGCGGGCGTCGAAGGGGTCTACCCGGAGGCGCTGAGCGGCGGCATGAGGAAGCGGGCGGCGCTGGCCCGGGCCCTCATCCTCGATCCGGAGATCCTGTTTTTCGACGAGCCCTCGGCCGGCCTCGACCCGGTCAGTGCGCGGAACCTCGACCGGTTGATCCTGCAGACGCGGGAAAGCCTCGGGACCACCATCGTGGTGGTGTCCCACGACCTCGAAAGCATTTGCACCGTGGCGGACCGTGTGGTCATGCTGGGACGGGATGAGAAGACGCTTATCGCCACGGGACGCCCGCGGGATCTGGCGGGGGAGAGTGAAAATCCGCACGTGAGAGAGTTTTTCCAGGGAACGATGACGCAGAAAGCGAAGGAGGTTTGATGAAAACGAGACCGAGTGCGACGTTGATCGGCATATTTGTCGCGGGGGGAGTGACCCTGCTGGTGGCGGCGGTGTTTTATTTCGGGGCGCGAACGTGGTTCGCGGAGTCGCGGGAGTTTATGGTTTATTTCGACGAATCGGTACACGGGCTCGAGGTCGGGGCGCCGGTAAAGTTCCGCGGCGTGCGCCTCGGGCGGGTGAGCCGCATCGGGGTTCATTACGACGCCGACACCGCGCGTTCGCGAATCGCGGTCGCCTGCGAATTGGACCGGCAGGTTATGCGTGATGCGGCCGGGAACCTCATCGACATGGGGGACCCGGAGGTCCTGCGGCAGTTGGTGCGCGAGGGTCTGCGGGCCCGGCTCAGCCTGGTGGGGATTTCCGGGCTCATGTACATCGAGATGGATTACGTGGATCCGGCGCCGCCGTTGCCCGAAGCAGTGGAAACCTCTCCCTACGCGGTGGTGCCGGCGGTACAATCCGCCTTCGCCGACCTGCGCGACAGTTTCGCGGAAATCACGGCCGATATCGGGTCGGTGGATTTCGAGGGGATTTCCCGTCGTGTCGAGTACCTGCTCGACCAGGCGGGGGCCAAAGTGGAGGCCCTGGAAGTCGAGGCGATGGCGGCCAACCTGAACGAGGCCGCGGTCGCGTTTATTGAGCTGATCGGTTCGGAGGGATTGCAGGATTCGATCCGCTCGGCGGATGCCGCGTTCAACAACCTGAGCACGGTGCTGGTCCGTTTGGAGGAGCAGATCGACCCGGTGAGCGAACGGTTTGTGGTCACCGCGGATGAACTTTCGGTGACGTTGAACAAACTGGGCGGCGCGGTGGAGGCGATCGAGGGGTTGGTCGGTCCCCGCTCCGGGATCGGTCCCGAACTGGCCACCACCCTGCAGCGCCTGGGCGAGGCCTCGCGGTCCGTTCAGCAGTTGGCCGATTACCTGGAACGCAACCCGAACGCACTCCTGTCGGGAAGAAGGGAAGCTCCGCAATGAACCGATTAAAGTCCGTGATTCCAACCTCCCTTGCGGGCATGGCCCTGCTCCTGCTGGCAGGGGGATGCACCTTAACCCGGCCGGTGGCCGATCCCACCCGGTTTTACCTGCTGG
Source organism: Verrucomicrobiota bacterium (assembly GCA_003565135.1). Lineage (GTDB taxonomy): Bacteria > Verrucomicrobiota > Verrucomicrobiia > Opitutales > T3Sed10-336 > PXDC01. Next base: position 13,546 of record PXDC01000097.1, on the reverse strand, counting down.
CGCCGGTGGACCTGGCGGAACGGGACGACACCGACGGGAACGAAATCGAGGCGGTCCGCATCGGTTTGCGGCGGGTGCAACTGGCGGATTATTTCAATACCGCCGCCATTACCGTGCGGACGGGTGAAAACAGCCTGCGTTACTCCCATTTCAACCGGTGGGCGGAAGGGCTCGACCGGGGAACGAGCCGGCTCCTGACGACGGTTCTCAGCCAACAGCCGGCGGTGGACTCGGTGCTGCTTTTTCCCGAAGCCAGCCGGGAGGCGGTGGTGTACGAGGTGGAACTGGTCCTGACGGCGTGTGAAGCGGTCGAGACGGACGACGGCGGCGGATTCCGCTTTGCGGCCGATTGGAAGCTGCACCGGAGCGATGCGCGGCGGGTGGTGTCGCGGGGGACGTTCTCCCGTGAGGGAGCCTGGGAGCGCGGGGACTACGCCGCTCTGGCGAATTCCATCAGCCGTGCGATCTCGGAATTGGGATGGGAGATCGGCCGGGAGCTGGAGCGCCTCGAGCGGTAGGTCCAGGGGGCGGCCCCGGGTCAACGGGCTGCCGGCGGAGGGCGCCGGTTGCCGCGCGGCAGGAGGAGGAGCAATTCCCGCAGGTCGCGGATTTCCGGTTCGTCCCCGACCGCCTCGTCCCCGTCGCGAATCAAGAGGGACCGCCATCCGGCCGCCCGGGCGGCCCGGGCATCGCTGACGGGACTGTCACCGACGTGGAGGATCGCCGGGGGCGGCAGGGAGAGGCGATCTTCCACGGCGCGAAACAGCCGCGCGTCCGGCTTTTCCCAACCGATCTCGGCGGAAATAAAAATCGCTTCGAAGTAGCGGGCCAGGCCGAGTCCCTCCAGGAGGGGATGGAGCCGGCTGTCCCAGTTCGACAGGACCGCGAGACGAATACCGCGATCCCGCAGGCCCGAGAGGACGTCGCGGGCGTGATCGCGCAGGCGCCAGCGCCGCGGTTCGGCGAAGGTGTCCCAGAGCTCCCGGAAGAGGCGGTCGAACTCCCGGGGGCGACCGAACTCGTCGAGGGTGGCGGCGACCAGGCGGCGCCATTTGGCGATTTCGGCGGCTTCGTCGGTGGCGCCGCCCGTTTCGGCCGGAAGGGTGGTCCAGGCGCGCTGAAACGCCTTGTCGATCCGGGCGGGATCCGCCTCGACCCCGTAGCGCGCGAACACTTCGGCGTAAACCGCACCCACGCCGGGTTCCGGTTGCAGGAGGGTCCCGCCCACATCGAAGGTAACGGCCGCGAGGGCCGGCCCGCCGTCGTTCACCGGGTTGTGCATCCTCTCCACCGTAATCCCGGCCCGGCGGCCGTCCAGCCGCGAATACGCCATCACCACTCCCGGTAGCCGTAAGGCCGGGCGGCGGTTTCGATTTGTCGCAGGGGGTTGAACCAGCTGCCGCCCTGGTCGAAGGGGTACTCGTCGCGGCTCAGGCGGGCGACATGCCCGTCGACGAATACGGCGTTGGAACGGTCGCCGTGTATGAAGACCTCCCGCTGCCGCCCTTCGTTGCCCCGGATCTCCGGGGGCATCGAGATACGGCCCCACCCGAACCAGTCGTGAACGAGCAGGATGCGCGTCGGATCGCGAATCTGTTCGAAGCGGAGGCGGCGGTCATCCTGACCGTCGTAGGCCACCAGGAGATAATTCATGCCGTAATTGGAGTGCCAGAACTGCCAGTTCGGGATCCGGCCGGCTTTGGAAGGGCATTCGAGCAGTTCCTTGTAGTCGAGATGCCGGTCGTAGCCGAGGTAGGAAGCGATCTCCATGGCCCAGGTCTTGCCGCCCCCGTTGTTGTCGTCGGGAAAAAACCCCGTATGATCTTCTGAATACAGAAAGATCGCCATGTGGATCTGGCGGAGATTGTTCTGGCATGCGGCGCTGCGGGCCGATTCCCGGACGGCCCCGACGGTGGGTATGAGGATGGCCGCCAGTATGCCGATGATGGCGATCACCGTGAGCAGCTCGATCAGGGTGAAACCGGACCGGCGGAAGCGGCCGCGCCGCGACGCGGCCGCGGGAAGGACGGGCGAATGCGTTATCATGGATTCAGCGTGATGCGGAGGCGGATGAATCGCCGCCCGGCTTCGCCGGCGGGAGTGTTGTCGCGGACGTGAAGCAGGTCGGGGGAATCCTCCAGCACGGTGATGTCCGCTCCGCCGGAACGCCATTCGAGCAAATCGCCCGAAACCTCCACGACCCAGGACACCCCGACGGCAAGGGGATTCCTGGCCGCCGCGAGACTGAGGTGGGGCTCGCCGTCGACCACCTCGAAGGCGGGCCGGGGCAGTTGATCGCGGGAGGAAACCAGCGGCGAGAGGCCGAGGCCGAACTCCACCAGGTTGGGCACGCCGTCGCCGTCCGGGTCGTCCTCCGGTCCGCGCAGTCCCTCCGGCACGCCCTGCGCGATCACCCATTGCTCGAAGGTCTCGCCTGCGGGAGCGGACCGGAGCGCGATGCCGAACGGACTGGTTTCGCCGGAGGCGAGGATTTCGGGGGTGGCGGAGCCGTCGGCGGGAGCGGATTTTACCCGGCCCTCCACCCGTTCCACCCAGTAAAGGGTGCCGCCGTCGGTGCTCAGGGTGATGCCGAGCGGTTGCTGCAATCCGTCGTAAACGGTTTCGGTCGTGCCCGAGTCGACATCGTGGCGCTGGAGGGTGCCGGTGTTGAAGTTGGTGGCGTAAAGGACCTTTGCCGCCGAATCGAAGGCGAGCCCGTAGACGCCGCCACTGAGCGTGGTCACGGAGGTGAGGCCGTCGCCCGAGCCGTCGACGCGGAAGATCTCGCCGTTGGCCGCGGAGGCCATGTAGAGTTCGCCGGTTTCGGTATCCAGCGTCAGCCCGCTGGTCTGGTTGGTATCCTGGTCGATGAGGTGGGCCACATTGCCGCCGTCGAGGTCGGCCGCGAACAGCCCCTGGGTCCACTGGGTCCAGTACATGCGGCCCTCATCCGGGTGGACGACCAGGAACTGCGGGAGGGAACGGTCGGTCAGGAGGACCGTGACCTCGGTGCCGTCGACCCGGGAGCGCACGATCCGGTTTCCCTGGTCCTCGGCCCAGTAGACGTGGCCCGCCGCGCTGTCGACCGACACCCCGATCGGGCGGCTGAGGCCCTCCATCACGTTGCGGGGATTGCCGTCGACGAGGTCGGCGGTGCGCACGGTGGAGGAATTGGTCCAGTAAAGATCGCCCGGTTCCACCGGTTCCGGTTCGGTCGGTTCCACCAGGTCGAAGGCGGCGATCCCGTTGTTGGTGCTCAGGGCAAAGACGCGATCCGGGGAGAAGGCGATCTCTCCGGTCCCCTCGACGCTCGCATTGCCGGTGTGAAAATTCCTCACTGCCAGGGGAGCGTTGAACGAACCCTCGCTCAATTCCGAGAGCCGGTAAAGGTAGAGATCCGAGGTGCCGGCGGCGACCCCGGCGAGAAGGTCGCGCTCCACATCGATCCGTATGGGTGAAACACTGGAGGCGAACACGCTGCCGCCGAACGTCCGCAGGACGTTGCCGGCGAAGGCGAACTCGCGCAGCGGCTGGCCGGCCCGCGTGCCCCAGAAGGTTTCACCCGGACCGAAATCCACCCCGAGGCCGAAAGACGTGGCGGTTTCGTACTCGGAGAATTCCCCCGCGAGGGTGCTTCCGCTTTCGTCGAAGGTGAGACGCGCGGCCACGCGGACGACCTGGAGGGACTGGTCGAAGTGGTCGGGAAGTACGAGGAGCTCGGTGTCCTGCCCGCTGCCGCGAAGGGAAAGGTTGTCCCCGTAGCGGGTCAGGGCCCCCGTCACGCCGTTGCTCGGGTCGCCTTCGTAAACCACCTCCGGGTCGGCGTCCTCGTCCGCCCAGCGGTAGATCCTGTAGGGATTCTGCCGGCTGTTGGTGGTCAGATTGCCGGCGTAGATGACGCCCTCCGAATCGACGGCGATCTTGCGCAGCATACGGGTTCCGCCGCTGACATCCGCGACCGACAACTCGCCCACCGCGGCCCCGTCGGCGGCGTCGATGATGTGGACACTCTCGGCTCCATCCCGACCGTGGACCAGCAACAGGTGACCGGTCTGCGGGTTGTAGGCCAACCCCTGTTCGTCGTAGGCGGTCGTCAGGTAGGTCCGGTCCCCGGGCTGCAGGTGCCAGGCGGGGGTTTCACTCAGGGAATAGTCCTGACCGGAGGCGGCCGGGACGGCGAGGATGGCGGTTAGGGCAGCGAGGATAACAATCGGGAGCGCTTTCATGGTGGTTTGGGCCGGTATTTTTGTTTGTGTGGAAGGAGCCCATACCGGGTGACCGGATCCCAGTATGATTTAATCGGATAAAAATAGCAATTGGGATGTGTGTTGTTTCGATCGAATGTCGGTCGTTTTTGTTTCGGGGCCGAATGGAGCGACGGCCGGATTTGCGCAGCGGACACACTTTCCTGTTGCCGCCGCAAGCGGGGCCTCTCTAAATCCTCTGCATGATCGATCTGAAGATTCTCCGCGACCATCCGGAACGGGTGCGCGAAGCGGTGGGGCAAAAGGGGGCGGATTGTGACGTGGACGCGGTGCTGGAGGCGGACCGCACGCGCCGCGCGGCGCTGCGGGAGGTCGAGGACCTGCGTTCGCGCCGGAAGGCGGCCAACGCGGAGATGGCCGCGCTGCCCAAGGGATCGCCCGAGTTTCGCGGGAAAGTGGGAGAGATGAAACGGCTTTCGGCGGAGCTGAAGGAAAAGGAGGCCGGTCTGCGAACGGTGGAAACCGCCTGGGAGGAAGCGATCCTGTCCATCCCCAACCTGCCGCACGAAAGCGTGCCGGTGGCGCCGGACCCGTCGGGCAACCGGGTGCACTCGACCTGGGGCGAGGCGGGCACGGACAATCCGTATGCGCGGCCCCACTACGATATCCCCTGGCTGGAGGATGTGGTTGATTTTCGGCGCGGGGGCAAGGTGACCGGGGCGGGTTTTCCGTTCTACCGCGGTGACGGGGCCCGGATGGTGCGCGCTCTGGTGCAGTTTTTTCTGAGTGAGGCCGCGGCCCGGGGGTACGAGGAAATGTATCCGCCGCTGCTGGTGAACGAGGCGAGCGCGACCGCCACGGGCCAGCTCCCGGACAAGGAGGGCCAGATGTACCAGACGGTGGAGGATTCGCTCTACACCATTCCCACCGCGGAAGTGCCGGTGACCAATTTCTACCGCGATGAAATCCTGCCGGAAGCGAGCCTGCCGCTGAAGGTGTGCGCCTACACGCCCTGTTTCCGGCGGGAGGCGGGGAGTTACGGCAAGGAGGTGCGGGGCCTCAACCGCATGCACCAGTTCGACAAGGTCGAACTGGTCAAATGGGTGCACCCGTCGCGGAGCTACGAGGAGCTGGAAAGCCTGCGCGACGAGGCGGAAGCCCTGGTGCGACAACTGGGGTTGCCGTACCGGGTGCTGCTCATGTGCACGGGGGACCTCGGGTTCACCCAGGCGAAAAAATACGATATCGAAGTCTGGGCGGCCGGACAACAGCGCTGGCTGGAGGTTTCCAGTTGCAGCAACTTCGAAGCCTTCCAGGCCCGCCGTGCCGGCACCCGTTTCCGGGACCGGGATGGCGGGGTCGAACCGGTTCACACCTTGAATGGATCCGCCCTGGCGGTGCCGCGCATCTTGGCCGCACTCATCGAGAACAACCTGCAGGCGGACGGCACGGCCACGGTGCCGGAAGTCATCCGGCCGTGGTTCGGGAAAGCGGTTATGGGGACGCCGAACCGGTAATCGGGCGGGGCTAGAACCCGAAATCGGCGCGCGAGAATCCGCGTTGTTCGATGGCCTCGGCCACTTCGTCGAGGTCGAGACGGGCCCCGCGCCGGATGCCGTTGGCCGGAAACCATCCCTGGTTCATCTCCAGGGCGAATTGAATGCGGGTGCTTCGCGATGAGACCGTGCTCTCGTCGAAGGGGTGCAGCGCGTAGACTTCCTGGAGCACGCCGTCGGATGTGAAGTAACCGATGTCGAGCGGCAGGGGTGTGTTTTTCATGTAGAAATGCCGTTGTCTCGGAGAATCGAATACGAACAGCATGCCCGCGTCCCGATCCATCTCCTCGCGGTGCATGAGCCCGAGCGATCGTTCCTCCGGGGTGAGGGCCAGCTCGACGCGGATGGTCTGACCGCCGAGGGTTACGGGGAACCGGTGGTCGGCGGGCAGCGATTCCCCGGACTCCGGCGAGCCGCATCCGGCCAGCAGCAAGCCGCCGGCCAGCAGTAACGTCAACGGCCCCCGCCGCAGCGTCCGCAGCCGGTAAAAAAAACGCCCCGGGGCGGCCGGGGCGGCTCCGGTTATGGATTCGAGGCCATTGCGCGGGGTGCTTTTTGTGATTGTCGGTGCCGGGAATCTGGTGTTCATGGATGCGGTTTGGAACCATCACGCTAGCGGGGAGACAAACCAGTGGCCAAGAAGAAAAAAAGTGAAAAACCGGCGTTGCTCCTGTACGCCGATTCGGAATCGAGCGCGGACCAGCTTTACCTCGGCCGGTTCTTCGTGCCGGACCCGTTTGTGTCCTTCGTGGTGAACGGGCGCCGCATCGCCCTGTTCAACGCCCTGGAGATCGCACGGGCGCGCAAGGAGTCGGCCTTTGAGGAGATTCATTCCTGGGAGGCGTGGCGGGAGCGAGCGGCGAAACGGGTTGGCCCGGGAAGGGCCGGGGTGGCGGCGGTCATCGCCGAGTTCGCCCGCGGGCTTGGACGGCGGCGGTTCCGGGTGTCGCCGGCCTTTCCCTACGGCCTGGCCGGGGAACTGGAGGCCATGGGGTTGACCCTGGATGCGGCCCCCGGGGGGCTGTTTCCCGGGCGCGAGCAAAAGGACGACACCGAGGCCCGCGCCATTCGCAAAGCCAACGCATGCAGTGCCGCCGGTATCCGGGAGGCCGAGGCCGTTCTGCGCAAGGCGAGTGTCCGGGCCGGGAGACTTTATTACCGGGGCCGCGCCCTGACCTCCGAGTTTCTGAAGGAAGCGATTGAGATAGCCTGCCTCAAAAGCGGCGGCGTGGCCGCGCACACGATCGCCGCCGGGGGGGACCAGGCCTGTGATCCCCATTGCTCGGGTAGCGGTGTGCTCCGGGCGGGGGAACTGATCATCGTCGATGTTTTTCCGCGCATGAAGGAGACCGGTTATTACGGCGACATGACCCGGACGTTTCTCAAGGGAACGCCCTCCGGCCGCCAGCGGGAACTGGTGGCGGCGGTCAAAGCCGCCCAGCAGGAGGCGCTGCGGGCGGTGCGCCCCGGGGTATCGGCCCCCGGCGTTCACCGCCGGGTGGTGGCGATTCTGGAAGAGCGGGGCTTTCGCACCTCGGTGGAGGACGGCGTGCCGCAGGGGTTCTTCCACGGAACCGGTCACGGCCTGGGCCTGGAGCTGCACGAGGGGCCGCGGCTGTCCCCGGCGGGGACGCGTTTGAAGAAGGGACAGGTGATCACGGTGGAACCGGGTTTGTATTATCCCGGACTGGGCGGGGCCCGAATCGAGGATGTGGTGCGGGTGACGGCGGACGGGGCGGAAAAACTGTCGTCGTACCCCTATCGTTGGGTGTTGCCGTAACCGTCGGATGAGGAAGGCTTCGCGCGTTGGATCGGCGGGCCGACCAGGTCGAGCAGTTGCCGGGGCTCGTCAAGAAGGAAATCCGGCCGGTGGGCGGCCAGGAGGTCCCTTGCGTTAAACCCCCAGGACACGGCGACGGAGCGCACACCGGCTTCACGGGCCGCTTCGACGTCCCGGACTTCATCGCCGGCGTAGACGGTTTCCTCCGCCGGGAAACCCTGCCGGTGCAGCAGCCGTTTCAGCGAACGGCCCTTGCCGAACAGGCGGGAGGAGGTGTGAATGTGCGCGAATTCGCGGGCGAGGCCGTGATACCGCAGGAACGCGTTGATGTTTTCAGCCGAGTTCGAACTGAGAACGGCCGGGACCATCCCGGCGGCGACCAGGTCCCGAACGGTTTCGGGAATCCCCGGAAACGGGCGGAGCCGGGGGACCTCGGCCTTGAGTTCCGCCCGCACCCGGTGCAGCCATCCCGGCAGTTTCGACAAGGGGATTTGCAGCTCGCGCATGATCTCCCGGGCGGTCATTTCGCGGAAATCCTCCGGGCGGATGGGTTTGTCGGGGGAAACGCCGGCTTCGCGGGCGAGGCGAAGGCCGATGCGGCAGACGGCGTCGAAACTGTCCGCCAGGGTGCCGTCGAAATCAAACACCAGGTATTTGATTTGCGGCGGCGTTTCGGGCATGGGTGCCATGATGGCATCGATTCGCCCGTTTATCCATCGGAAACGGGAGGGAATCGTCCCGGGGAAGGTCCCGGCAGGATGCCTGCGGGTTTTCTTGCCGCTGCCGTCGCACCCGTTAGGCTGCCATCATGTTTCCGGTGCCACATCGACACCCATGACTCCCGTTCGACGCATGAAAAACGACCCCGACACCCCCCCTCGCTGCCGGGCCGAGATCGATCTCGGCGCCCTGGAGCGCAATGTAAACGCCCTGCGCGGGCTCCTGCCCGCGGGGGCCCGGTACGGGGCCGTGGTCAAGGCCGACGCCTACGGGCACGGCCTGGTTCCGGTGGTGGAACGGCTGGCCGCCCGCGGGGTGGATTTTTTCGGGGTGGCCAACGTGACCGAGGCGGCGGCGGTTCGCCGGATCGACCCGGAGCGGCCCATACTGCTGCTGAGTGCGGTGCTCCCGGAGGAAGACGATTGCCTGGCGCCTTATGACCTGACCGCGACCGTGTCGACGGGCGAGGAGGTCGTCCGGTTCGACGAGGCCGGCCGCCGGGCCGGCCGCCGGCTGCCGGTCCATCTCAAAATCGACACCGGGATGGGCCGCCTCGGCGTTTGGCACGAAGAGGCGCCGGCCCTGTACGCGTCGTTGGTCGCGGCCCGCCATCTCGAACTGCGCGGGGTTTACACCCACCTGTCCAGCGCGGACTGCGATCCGAATTTCACCGAACGCCAGCGCCTCCTTTTTCTGGATACGCTGGACAAGATGCCGGGATTGGAGCGGGAACGTTTGATGATCCACGCCGATAACAGCGCGGGATTCGATACCTTCGATCCCGAACGCGGTTTTAACGCCGTGAGGATCGGGCTCGCCCAGTACGGCGTGATCCCCGGCGAACACGCGAAACACCTCCTGCGGCGGGTGGAGCTGCAACCGGTCTGCAGCCTTCACGCCCGCGTCACGGTGGTGAAAACCCTTCCGGCCGGGGCGCCCGTGAGCTACGGACAAACCCACCGGCTGGAGCGGGAGACGCGGGTTGCGGTGGTGAGCGCGGGGTACGGCGACGGCATTCACCGGGCCTGCGGCAACCGGGGATCCGTGCTCGTCCGCGGCTGCCGTTGTCCCATTCTCGGACGCGTGACCATGGACGAAATCGTGGTGGATGTGACCGGTGCCGGGGCCGCCGCGTGCGGCGACGAGGCCACCTTTTTCGGCGCCCGGGACGGCGCCGCGATCACGGTGCGCGAATTCAGCGGGTGGTGCGGGACCATTCCCTGGGAGGTGCTCTGCGCCATCAGCCGGCGCGTGCCGCGGCGCTACCGGGGCTGACTTCGGGACGGATGACCGGAAGGCGGCGGGCTACTTGCCGTACACGGCCTTGGGATCGAAAACCCGTTCCTGGGTGAACTCCAGGCGGTGGGTTTCCGGGTCCGTGACCCGGCGGTAAAAACAGGAGCGGAAGCCCTGGTGGCAGCAGCCTTCGCCGGATACCCGGACGCGGATCATGACCACATCCTGGTCGCAGTCCACATACAGGTCGACGACCTGCTGCGTGAGGCCGGACGCTTCACCTTTGACCCACAGCTTTTTCCGGCTGCGGCTGTAGTAGGTGGCCTTGCGGGTTTTCAGGGTGTGGTCGAGCGCTTCTTCGTTCATGTACGCCACCATGAGGATGTCGCCGGTGGCGTCATCGACGGTGATGCACGGAATGAGACCGTTTTCGTCGAATTTGGGCTGGAGGATCTCGCCCTCTTCGATACCGGCTTTATCGGTTCGTTCCGGAAAGAGTGACTCGCTCATGAGAGAGGGTTGTCGGGGGAATCGGGCCGCGCGTCAATGAGAATGTCGTCCGTTCCGGGGCGATGCGCCGGCACCCCCCGGCATCCCGCCGGCGGCAACCGGGGACGACGCTTCGGGTCATTCCCCCGCGTCTTCCGGGTCGAGCTTCGTTTCCAGGTCCTTCAGGTAGGCGAAGCTGAAAAGGCCGGTGTTGTGGCCGTCGCTGAATTCGAACCGCACCGCGTAGTTGCCCACGAAATGCCAGCCGACGACGTCCACCCCGCTGTAGTCGGTGCGGTCGGTGCCGCCGTATTTGCGGCCGAAGATATCGGTTTCGCCGCGGTTCTCCGCACTGGGGGAATGCGTCCGCAGGAACGCCATGGGAAAATAACTCTCCGACCCGTCGGACCAGGCGATGGCGACCTCGTCGCCGGCGATTTGAATCTGTTTGGGCGTTTGCATGATCTCCCCGAAACCATGGACCCCGCCCGCCGCACGTCAATCCGCCGGTTTCCCCCCGCCCCGGGTAACCGGATGTTTACAGAGAATGATTTCTGTTTCGGAAAATGCGGCGGGGAGTGGCGGCGGATCGCTTATGGTGGTATTTTACGTTTGATTAATTGAAGCGTCCTAGTATCAAGGGGATCAGCTTTGTTTTTCTCCCGTTATTCCGCTCCAACTACGAAAACAACTCCCAAAGAAAGGCAATTCGCCCTATGAACCACCACTCGAATCGGTCCGATCGTGCGAGGAACGGTTTTACCCTGATCGAACTGCTGACGGTGATCGCCATTATCGGCATCCTTGCCGCGATCCTGATTCCCGTCGTCGGCGCGGTGCGCGAGCAGGCGCGGGTCTCCCAGTGTCAATCGCAACTGCGCCAACTCGGTCTCGCGGTCTACCTGTACGCGCACGACCACGAAGAGCACGTCCCGGCCAACATCCAGGATCCGAATACCAACCGGCCGCTGACCGTTTGGGGAAGCCTGATCGGGCCGACGACCCCCCGCACGCTCGGATTCCTCCTGCACGAGGACCGGGGCGGCCCGGAAGGGGTGAGGAACCGGTACCTGGACACGCCGGAACTCCTCTACTGTCCCGCGTCCAAGGACGAACTTTTCGCTTTTGCGCCCTACGAGCGGCCGGAGAACATCAATCGCAACAACCGGGTGCAGAGGAGTGGTTACCTGTGGTTTTATTATTATCCCAACAGCCCGGAGGAGGAAGCCCGGGAGAATCACAAGATCACGGTGGACAATCCGAACCGGCCGTACATCATGGACTTCCCCAGTCCCGCCATCGGTGCCTGGCTCGGGCCCATGTTCACGGTCAACCCCCATGAAAGCCGGGTCAACGTCTGGCACATCGGCGGCCACGTTTCCAGTTTCGATATGGACCAGGTGGCGCAGACGACGAGCCGGGACGACCTTTACGATTACCTGACCTCGCGGGATCTGCGCTGGAACCCGGAACCGCCGCGGCGGCGCTGAAGGCCGGGCGGTGTTTCCGGCGCCCGTGTTTTGGTAACCGGACAGTTTAAAAAATAGCTGTTAATAATTAGGAAAAATTAAAATAGTTGAGGACTTTTTTAAGTTCTCGTGATACTATTTACCCGATTCCGAAACCGGAAGCCGTTTTCCTTCCGGTTTTGGCATTTAATCATCCAACCACACTCAACCGACTCGAACATTCGCCCGCACCGGGCCCATTCATCCTCCACACCCTCATGATCAAGCACAGCTACAGCCCCGTTCGCTCCAGGGGAGCGTTCACCCTCATCGAATTGCTGACCGTGATCGCCATCATCGGCATCCTCGCCGCGATTCTGATTCCGGTGGTCAGCGCGGTCCGCGAATCGGCCCGGGCCTCCAACTGCGTCAGCAACATGCGGCAGATCGGCAACGCGATTCATCTGTTTGCGCTCGATACCAACGATCACACGCCGCCCAACGTCGCACCCGGAAATCCGCCGACCATCGAGTTCCAGATCGGAAACTACATCCAGGACCGCACGCTCGGATTCCTGCTGTCGGAGGAACGCGGGGGTGTTCCCAGGGCCAACCCCAATCGTCGCGCCGCCGATGTCGGCAATGTCGATTACCTCGACAATGCGGATATCCTGATCTGCCCGGGATTGAAACCCGAGGTGTTCAACGCGGCCGGGGGCTACAAGGAACCGGGCGCGTTCGGCTCCGATAACCAGATAATCCGCTCCGGCTATGTCTGGATCTATTATGTGCCGGGCGGTTCCGGTGCTTCCGGCGCGACCGAGTACCGCGCGAATCACAAGGTTACGGAGGATCCGAACAACCCGGTCCTGTGGGATTTTGGCTGGGCGGGAAATATGTTCCGGCAGGAGTACACGATCGCTTCGCACAACGCGATCAACGTCCTGCATCTCGGCGGTCAGGTGAGCCAGGTCCCGCTGGACCGGGCCAACGCGCACGCCGACCTCACCTTCCACGAGTTCTACGACTTCCTCGCCTACGGGAATCTTCGCACCGGCGGCTCCGGCGGACGGCGCTGAGAGCAGGTCCGCGCGCCCGGAAAACCCCCGGCTGGCCCGAACGGTTCCATGAGTCGTCGCACCGAAGCGTTCTCGTGAATGCATCGCTCACCCCGTGCCTTGTCGGTAAAGGCACGGGGTGACTTGTTTTGGTGCCCGAACCCGTGTAGGGTTTTGCTCTATCGATTCTTAAGTATTACCATTCCCATGATAAAAAACGCGTGCTTCCCCGGGAAGCGATCGGTGATCGCCTTGTTATGGATTCTTGCGGCGGCTTCCTCGGGCGTCGCCGAGTGGGGCGATCCGGGCGGCTTCTTTTCCAACGAGTCCCTGACCGAGCGCGAGCTGGGTCCGGGGGTCACCTGGACGCGGGTCTCCGGCAACCGGGGCGGGTACAGTCACGTCGCGCACGTGGTGACCATCGATCTCGAAACACCGGACCTGGAGATCCGTTCGCTCACGGGTGATCGTTTTGTCAACACCGATTCCGGTCAGATCTACCGCCGTTCCCGGGTCAGCCAGATGCAGGCGGACAGCGGGGCGGTGGTTGCGATCAACACGGCGTTCTTCGATATCCAGAATACCATGGCCCCGCGGGGTTTGATCCTGCAGGACGGCGTGGTCAACCGCGAGCCGGAGAGCCCGAGAAACACCCTTGCCGCGACCCGGGACGGCAGGGTCCACCTGCTGACCGGCCTGGGCTGGGACGCCACGGTCGACCACGCCGGGTCCGAACGCACGGTGACCGGAGCGAATCGCCCGGCCCTTGCGTCCAGCCAGATCAACCTCTACCTGCCGCCCTGGAATCACAATCCGAGCAATCAGGCGAATTTCACCGAGGGCATGACGGTGACGGAGGCTTTTGTCGAGATTGACGAAATCGAGACCGCGTCCTCCTTTTCCGGTCGCAGCCGGATTACGGGAACCGTCCAAAAGGTTCAGACAAACGGCCCGCAGGAGCCCATTGCGGAAGGGCATCTGGTGCTGTCCGGGGTCGGGCAGGGCGGGACCTTTCTCGGGGGGATGAGCCCCGGCGACCCGGTTGAGTTTCATT
>PXDC01000407.1 GCA_003565135.1 Verrucomicrobiota bacterium | reverse complement strand
TACCGCTACACCGAGTCCCGACTGCGCGAAATCGCTGAGGACCTTCTCCGCAACATCGACGAGGACACGGTCGATTTCGTCCCCAACTACAAGGAATCGACCACCGAGCCTTCCGTGGTGCCGTGCGGTCTGCCGAATCTGCTGATGAACGGCTCGACCGGCATCGCGGTCGGCATGACCACCAACATCCCGCCGCACAATCTCGGCGAGTTGATCGACGCCACCTGCGCCATCATCGAGCGCCCGTCGATCACCGTTGATGAATTGATCGAGATTATCCCGGGACCGGATTTCCCAACCGGGGGCACCATCGGCGGCCGTTCCGGCATCGAGTCCTACATGAAGACCGGCCGCGGGATCGTGCGCATGCGCGGCCGGGTTTCCACCGAGGAGACCGGGCAGGGCCGCGAACAGCTCGTCATCACAGAGATTCCCTACAACGTCAACCGCGCCACCTTGGTCACCCGCATCGCCGACCTGGTGTCCGATAAGGTTCTCGACGGGGTCAGCGACCTTCGCGACGAGTCCGATGAAAACACCCGCGTCGTTATCGAACTGAAACGCGGCGAGACTCCGCGGGTCACCATCAACAAGCTCTACAAACACACCCCGCTCGAAAGCTCCTTTGGCGTCATCCTGCTCGCCCTCGACAAGCGTCGTCCGAAGCAGATGAACATCAAGGAAATGCTCGAATGCTACATCGAGCACCGGCGGGAAGTGGTTTACCGGCGCACCGCCTTTCAGCTTCGCAAGGCCGAGGAGCGCGCCCACATCCTGGAGGGCTACAAAATCGCCCTCGACAATCTCGATGATTTCGTCCGCATCATCCGCGCTTCCTCCAACCGCGAGGAGGCGCGCGAACGGTTGCGTGAGAAATACCCGATTTCCGAGCGCCAGGCCAACGCCATTCTCGATCTCCGCCTTTACCAGCTCACCGGTTTGGAGCGCGAGAAAATCGAGGCTGAATACGCCGAGTTAATGGCCTTGATCGCTGAACTTCGGGACATCCTCGAAAACGAGCACCGCCTTCTCGAAGTGATCGTCAAGGAACTGCGGGATATGCGGGAGAAATACGCCGATCCCCGCCGCACCGAGCTGGTGCCGGCCGAGGGCGAGTTCCGCATGGAGGACGTCATTCCCAACGAGGGGTGCATCATCACCGTTTCCCGCCAGGGGTTCATCAAGCGCACCGAGACCACCGAATACCGCTCCCAAAAGCGGGGCGGGCGGGGCATTATTGGCGCCGGTGCTTACGATGAGGATTTTGTGGAACGCCTTTTCACGGCCAGCACCCATGATTTCATCGTCTTTTTCATGAACAACGGGCGGGTTTATGTGGAGAAGGTGTATTCCATCCCCGAGGGCTCCCGCACCTCCAAGGGCCGCGCCATCGCCAACCTTCTCGAACTGCAAAAGGATGAGAAAATCGCGGCCATGATTTGCGTGAAGGAATTCACCGACGAGTTCCACCTCGTCATGGCCACCCGCAACGGAATCGTGAAGAAAACCAATCTTCGCGATTACATCAATTACCGCAAGGGCGGGATCATCGGGATCAAGATCGACGAAGGGGATCAGTTGATCGGCGTCAAGCTGACCAACGGCGGGGATGAAATCGTTCTCATCACCCATTCCGGCATGTCGATCCGGTTTCACGAAAGCGATCTGCGCGACATCGGCCGCGCCACCCGCGGGGTCAAGGGGATTCGTCTGAAGAAGGACGACTTCGTCGAGGTGATGGAGATTGTCGATCCGGAGGCAAACCTGTTGGTGGCCGGTGAAAACGGGCTCGGCAAGCGAACTCCCTACGATGAATACCGGGTGCAAACCCGCGGCGGCGGCGGCATCATCGCCATCCGTTCCTCCAATGTGGCCGGGGCGCTCTCCGTGCGGGATGAGGACGAAATCATGTGCCTCACCTCCAGCGGCCAAACCATCCGTTGCCCGGTGAAAGACATTCGCGTCATCGGCCGGACCACCCGTGGAGTCAAGCTGGTCAACCTCGGGAAAGGCGACCGCCTCATCGGCATCGCCCGCATCGTCGAGGTCGCAGAAGAAGAAGCCTGATCCGCCGTGGGGCCTTCCGCTCCCGGTGCTTCCGGAAATGGGAACCGCGGAGCGGGCCTTTGGAGCGCGGCGGCATGACGCGGCTTTGGATGGGCGGGACATGGGGCCAAAAGGGGAGGTCCGGACATCCCGGGTCCGGGCCTGATGACGGGGATGGCGGCCCGCCCGTTTTGAACGCCTCCCGCCGTTTCGCCGGGCGGATTGTGAAATGCCTGCGGATTGGCGGGCAAGAAACGGTGAGCTTTGGGACACATGCTTGCTACACTCGTCCCGTGAAACCGATGACATGGAAAAAGCCATTGATTACCGCGGCGGCGTGGGTGTTCTGCCTGCAAACGACGGCCGGGGCGATGGTACCTTCGGAAACGCGCCCACCCGTGGTCTTTAGCGGGGACGCGCGCGGTCTTTTGATCAGGCAGGACCGGGAATTGCGGGATGGCACCACCGACTGCAACGAGGAGGCGATTCTTCGCGTGCGCATCGGCGCGGAGAGTGATCTGGCCTCCAATTTGCGGGCCAAGGTTCGGTTCGCGGGTCGGTATTCCAACAACCAGAGTGGAACCTCCTTTGTGTTCGACGACCATCCTTCGGGGGTGGCCGGACTGGCGGCCGGGGAATCCACCATGGATGAAATGTGGTTGGAGAGCCGGTTCGGGGAGGAGTGGCTGGTGCGGGCCGGGCGGATGCAAACCCGCTTTCTGCCCGAAGGAATCGCCAAACAATCGATTGACCGCCACAACAGCACCAACACCATGATCAACTGGACCGACGGGTTGATGTTTATGAGGGACCGGGGCAATGGCTGGCGCCCGCAATTGATCGGCCACTACAATTCTCCCGTTCGCGCCAGCCACCCGGCTCGCCCGCCGCTTGATTTTTCAGGTTCGGGAAGCCGCTGGGGCGTGGCCGCGGCCGTGGATAACCGCGACCCGCTCGGCCCGGTGGTCCATCGGGGAGTGAGCCTGAACTGGCTGCCGAACGCGCTGCCGGACCAACATGACGGGCGCCGTGACTACATCACCTTGACGGCCAGGGGGGCGGCGGCCTGGCCACTGGGAGACGACGGCACCCGCTTCATGCTGACCGGTCAATGGGGGCTGGCCCCGAATGTGCAGAGCCGGGGCCCCGGCATGGGGAGGGCGGAAAACATCGGAACCATGATGGGCGCCCAACTGCTCGACCTCTTTCCCAAGCACAGTGTGGCGTTGTTTTACTCCCGCGCCGGGGACGGCTGGCTGCTCTCTCCGGACGTGCTGGTCAACACCAGCGCGTGGGAGGGTCGGTATGAATGGCGCGCGGGAGCGTGGGGAGTGATTGAAATCCGGGTTCGGCACCGGAGGGAAATCCATTCCGCCGCCGGTGAAGCCCGGGTAACCGACAAGGAGTATTATCTCCGCTGGACGCGTTCCTTTTAGCTGAACCAAAAGCCGGAAGCCGGAAGCCGGGAGCCGGAATCAACTCTTATTCATGCGGGCGGAAGCGAAAGAGCGGATGCCTTGGACCAAAAAAGCGAAGGAAATCAAGGCGGTGGCCGATTGAGCGCCGACAATCCAGCGCCGCTTCCGTTCCTCCTCCAACGCGGCATCCTCATCCTGGCCTTCCACCACTTCGACTTCCGAGCCGCGAATGATCTCCACCATGCCGGGCAACGCCCGCACGGTGCCGAGAAAACCGATCAAGGCGACCACCAGCGCCGCGTGCATAAGGTGTTTGCGCAGCTCTTCCTTGGCGAGCCCCGCCGCACCGAGACCGGCCATTAAAATGCCGAGGGCGGTGGGAATCAGCGCGGTGACGCTGGCCCGGTCGGTGGCGATGTAACCGGCGATGCCGATGACAATTAAAATGAATCCGTAAAAAACCGCGTATTTGGACATGGTGGCAATCGGTAGCCGCCCCGGCCCCCCGCGTCAAGCGCGGGTGGAGAAATCAAGGCGAAGCTTGGAACATTTCCCCCTCGATTTATTGCCGGTCCAGGTAAGCCGGGAGCGCATCAAGCACGGGACGGCCGGTGTCCATGTCACGAAGGATGGCCGGGTCGATTTTTTCCGGCCACGATTTACGAACGTTGACCAGTTCATCCGCCCGCAGGACAGATTCATGCGGATACCAAGCGTAGCGGCCTTGTTCGGTCATAAGGGAAAACCGCAATGCCGCAACGTTCCCGGTCAGATCAAAATCGAGCACGCCGAAATCCGGGGATCGAATGGCGTCATATCTTGTATTTTTGGAAACTCCCTTACACCATGGACGGCGTCCATGCCGAACCGATTTCGAAGAACACGCCACCCTCCAAATGATGAAACTGTATTCTGAAAAGCTAACGCACGCTTCCAACGTGCTCCGTCACCGCGCGTTTTACCGGCTCGTTGGAAGCGTGTGCTCCATCAAATTTTTCCCGACAACTTTGAGAATCATGACTTGGACATCCCTCCTCTTTTCTCTCTTGGGCGGGGCCGGTAAAGCCGCGGACGGCTCCGGCGAACTCTGGACCTTGCAGCCCGGGGTCGTCCGGCATGCCGCGCAGCCCGAAACATGGACGCTCGACCTTCGCGGCACGGAGCCCGTCGAAGCCGCGCGCCGTGCAAGCCGCCTCAGTTCGCGCCTCTATGGTCCGGCGCACGGCCCGCTGCACGAACCGTTGCGCCTTCTGACCGATTTCAGCGAACCCAAGGCGCTCGGTCTCCATGTGACCGGTCTCGCCCGCGAGGAGGTCGAACTCGGGATCCGGATTGATAATAAACCCTTTTACACGCGTAAATGGCCGGCCGGCACAAGCGGCCAGCGGGTTAACGCCCTGTATTCGCTTCCGATTCCAGCGGGAGAAGTGGAAATCATTATTGAGGCCAAGGCCGGAGCCGCCTCCATCGACCATTATTTCATCGCGAAATCGGAGGACAAACTCCCGACCAATCTCGCCCGCCTCCGCTTCGCCTCCGACGAGGAAGCGCCGAACGATCTGCACCACCAACCGGACGTTTCCCGACTGGATGATGGCTACCGCGGGATATGGTACACCCTCGGCCAGTTTTCGGAATACGGAGACAAGTATTCCGGCGGTCTCGGCACCTACACCGCCAACCATATTCCGCTGGCCATCCACGCGCCCGAAGTGGACAAGACGTTTTTTGTGTATGGCGGCACCGCCGCCGGGCGCCGGCACCTTCTCGCCATGGTCTCGTATTACGACCACGCCAACAACCGCGTGCCGCGACCGACCGTCGTTCACGACCGGCGGGGCGTCAACGACGCCCACGACAACCCGAGTCTCTCCATCGACCGCGACGGCTACATCTGGGTGTTTGTCAGCGGCCGCATGACCTGGCGTCCGGGTTTTATCTACCGCAGCAAACGTCCCTATGACGTCAGCGAGTTCGATTTCATCGAGACACAGGAATTCACGTATCCGCAACCTTGGTACTTTCCTGAAAAAGGGTTTTTCCATCTCATGACCAAATACCGCATGACCCCGCCGCGCGGACGCCTGCTCTACTGGAAGACCAGCCCGGACGGCATCAAGTGGAGCGAAGATCACCACCTCGCCGACCTCGGCGGCCACTACCAGGTCAGCAACGTTCACGGCGATAAGATCGGCACGTTTTTCAACCGGCACCCGGGCGGAACCGTGGATCGAAGGACGGACCTCTATTACCTGCAGACAACCGATTTCGGCGAAACCTGGACGACGGCGGATGGAACGCCGGTAGCCGTCCCCCTGCTCGACGACGACAACCCCGCGCGCGTCGTGGAATATTCGGCACAGGGAAAACTAATCTACACCGTCGATTTGAATTTTGACCGCAACGGATACCCGGTCCTCCTTTACGTGACCAGTCACGGCCATCAACCGGGACCGGATAATGATCCCCGCGAATGGGTGATCACCAAATGGAACGGCAGCGAGTGGGAGAGCCACGTCGTCACGCGGGCATTGCACAATTACGACCTCGGTGGCCTCTACATAACCGACGACGAATGGCGGATAATCGCCCCGACCGAGCCAGGCCCGCAACACTGGGGCACCGGCGGTGAAATCGCCGCTTGGATCAGCCGCGACGAGGGACGGACCTGGATCAAAGAACGCCAGGTGACGCAAGACAGCGAGTTCAACCAC
>PXDC01000487.1 GCA_003565135.1 Verrucomicrobiota bacterium | reverse complement strand
GGCGGGGGCGGCAAAGATTTCCCCCCCCAGCGCCGACCCGAGATAGGCCGTTCCCGCCGCGGGATCGACCGCCACCGTGGTGGATTGCAGGCCGGCACCGCGTTCAATGAGGTTGACCTGACCGGAACCGTCCGTGGACGCCGAATAGAGTCCGCCCTCCCATTCGGCCCAGTAGAGGACGTCGTTGCCGGCGTCGAGGGCGAGGTACTGGCCGCTGTTGACCGAGGTAAGGATCTCGGTCACATCGCTGCCGTCGAGGTTCGAACGCATCAGGCGCCCGCCCGTGTCCTCCACCCAGTAAAGATGTTCGCGGGCGGCGTCGATGGCTATGCCGATCGGACGGTTGAGACCCGCGACGAGCGTACGGGGATTGCCGCCGTCGCGCTCGGCCGTACGAATCGCGTCGGCATTGGTCCAGAAAATCTCCCCCGGCTCCACCTCGACCGGTTCCGGGAGAGGCGCGTTCGCCGTTACACGAAAGTTGTCGAAAACCGAGGTCTGGGAGGAGCCGTCGCCGCCACCGAACATCTGAAAGCCGGCGTAGCCGCCTCCGGCAAAGGCATTCTCCGTGTCGAGCCCGTGCGCCCCTTCGAAAACGAGTCCGCCATCGACAAACACAGCGACATCCTGAGCGTCGATCCACATGGCCACGGAGAACGCCTTTTCCATAAACCCTTCCACACCGGTGTCGAAAAGAATGGTTTCGTCGCCGTCGTTGCGCGTGCGCAGAGCCAACCGGTCGTGATTATTGCGAAACCGCAAGGAAAACGTATTCCCGAAGTTCGCGAAATTATCGATACCGAGCCAGGTGCCGAGACCGAAATCGACGTTCGGCGTTTCCCCCAGTTCGACATCGAACTCAAACAGGTGGGGGGTTCCCGCGAAATCGAACGATTGGTTGTTGTGCAAAACGGCAAAGCGATTCCCGTCTCCCTGATCGTTCGGACCGATAGTCAGGTGAAGACGTTCGTCGACAATATCCGGACTCAGCACGGCGTTGGACTGCGCCGCGATTTGATAGTCTTCGCCTGTACCCACCGGCAGCGGTCCGTCGCTGTAGCTCGAAAAATCATCGCTAAAGACCACGACGGGCTCCTGCGGGGGCGAGGATGGCCCCTCGGGATTCTCCACCACCCGGTACCATCCCAGCACCGATTCGTGCGTCACTCCCCCGCCGCCGAACATTTGAAATCCCGGGTAGGCACCATCCTCGAAGGCATCCATATTCAATCCGTGCTGACCGGCGAAGATCGAACTGCCGTCGACGAAGATCTCGATGTCGGTGGCGTCAATGATCATGGCAAACCGGAATCGCTTATCCATAAACCCGTCGACACCGGTATCGAAAAGGATGGACTCACTTCCATCGGCCCGCGTCCGGACGGCCAGCCGGTTGTGATTGCTGCGGAAGCGGATGGAAAACGTGTTGCCGTAATTGGCGTAGTTGTCGATGCCGAGCCAGGTGCCGAGCCCGAAATCAAAATTCAGCACGTCGCGCAAATCGAGGTCGAACTCGAACATGACGGGCGCCTCGTTCAGCGGATAGAGGGTGCGTTGATGAAGGACGGCGAACCGGTTGCTTCCGTCATCGTTCGGACCTATCTCCAACAAAAGTCCGCTCTCGGAGAAGGTTGCCCCGAGAACGGCATTCGCCTGCCCGGCGATCGCGTACGTGGCTTCCGAACCGACCGAAAGCGGCGTTCCGGCCTCTCCGTCGAACGTGTCCTCAAAAAGGACGGTCCCGGCTTGGGCAAAAGACAGGAAGGCGAGCGCGGCGATTCCGCCCGCCAGTTTTTTACAGCGCAGGTAAGTCATGCTCATGATTGATTCCGTTTGGATTTATGGGATGAAATTGTTGTGGTCGCCAAATAGGCTTCTTCCGGCGGACCGTTCACATGGTAGCGGTAAGCGTGCGAGGTGTGGGACGGGGTTATACCGCGGGAGAGATCGATGAACATCCGGCAAAGGGTGGCTGCGGCTTCCGCCGGATCGACCTCGATCCGCGTGACCGGAAAGGGATAGAGGACTTCGGAACCGCGATTGGCATGCGTGACCACCATAAGCGTATCCGGAATGGAGATACTCATCTCCAACATGGCTGTGGCCGCGTCGCGAAAGAGGAAATCGTCCGTAATAACCAGCCCGTCCGGCTTTTCCCGCCGCGAACTCCAGAGCTCTTTGAACTGCTCCCACCCGGCGGCCTCCAGGGCCGGATGCAGGTCCTCCCGCACCCATTCCGGCGGCGGCAGCGCAAGCCCGTTATCCTCCAGCGCCCTCAGGAAGGCATGGCGAAACGTCCGGTCCGTGTTTTCCCCGGGGTCGCCTGCCCCCCGTTCCCAGCCCATGAGCGCGATCCGGCTCCGTCCCCGCGCCCGCAACTCGGCCACCGCCGCCTTCATAAAAGCCACCGGATCCGAATCGATGGAGTAATCATGACACCTTCCGACCCCGACCAACGGGATCCCTTTTTCCCGCAAACGGCGCGTCCATCCCGGGTGGGGAAAGGCGTAAACGGCAATCACACCGCTGAAACGGTCCGCCTCCAGATCCTCCAGAAACTCGCGACAGGTCAGATAGGCCGATTCTTCGTTCGGTGAAAGCTGACCGGTGTACAGGCGGACCGTCCGCCCGGCACCCTCCAAATGAGCCTTCACCTCCCGGGCCACCCGCAGGAAAAAATACGACGCCCGCGGATGGGAAACATCGCGATCGATCAACACCGCCACCGGCTTCTCCAACGCCCTTTCCGCCACAAACGTCCCCTTTCCCTGGCGCCGGACCACCCATCCCTCCGAGGCGAGGATGCGAAGCGCCTCCCTCGTCGTTATCACGCTGACATCGAAGCGCTTGGCCAGTTTTTCTTCGGAATCGAGTTTCTCGCCCGGCTTCATGCGCCCCTCAATTTCCTCCCGCAGCAGCAGGGCGACCTGACGGTAAAGGGGATGACGATTCAATTCCGACATTATGCACCCATAATCTTAGTCCTTATAAGAAGTCAAGGGGAAACAAACCCACGAGCCCGAAACCCCGATTGCGCCGGGGCGCGGGGACAACACCGCCACAGCCGGATTGAGCATCCCGGGGGTCGCAAGACTTCGTCCACGACACGCCCCTCAAACCTTCCCGTAAAGCACCCTAATTGTTGCGCAAGAACCACTTGCGGCCTGCCCGGAGAATCCCGTTTGCCAGGCTGGCGTGATGGGCACCGGTTGTTTTCAAAGTGGAACATCCTTCCAGCCGTGTCTTCTCAGGCCGGAAGCCTAAGCTATCCTCGATCCGGCGCCCTAACCGCGCCATCCAGGTTAGAGTGGACACCGCTCGGTTAAGAGGCTCCTCGTTGAAAGGTCGGGATCGCTATCGAAATCGGGATCGCTATCGAAAAGCCTGATAAAAGACGCCTTACAGAAACCTCGATCCCGATAGCGATTTGCTCCGCCATCTCCGCTTCGCTCTGTCGATCCCGATGGAGGCGTTAATCTAGTGCCATCCAGGTTAGAGTGGACACCGCCGCCTGCTTGAACTATTGACGAGCCCTGTTATCACCCACCCAAACCGTTCCCATGATTAAAATCCACTTGTCCCGCTTATCCCCGAGAATCCGCCAGGCACGCTTCGGCGCGTCGTCCCGCACGTCCCGTCGACCGCGACTCCCCCGAATGCTTTTTGGCATGATGCTCGCGGGGGCGGCATGCTTTCCCCTCTCACCCGCGGCGGCGGAGGCGACCGGGGTCGTCTTTCACGACATTACCGGGACCGGCACCCTGGGTGATGGGGACCGCCCGCTTTCCGGAGTGGCGGTTTCCAACGGTCGCGATATTGCCGTCACTGACGGCGAAGGTCGCTACGCGTTGTCCCTGCGCGACGACGACGTTGTCTTTGTTATCAAGCCGAGGGGATGGACCACGCCGGTCGATGAGACGCAGATACCCCGGTTTTTTTACCTTCACAGTCCGGAAGGTGCGACCGGTGAACGGTACCGCGGACTCGAACCGACGGGCGACGTTCCCGAGTCGATCGATTTCCCCCTCTATCCCCAGGAAGAACCCGAACGTTTCGAGGTGTTGGTTTTCGGCGACACCCAACCGCGCAACCTGGAGGAGATTTATTATCTCGCCCACGACAGCCTGCACGAACTGAACGACGTCAACACCGCTTTCGGCGTCACCCTCGGCGATATTGTCTTCGACAACCTGGCTATTTTTGAGGACCTCAATTCGGCCATTGCCACCGTCGGAATTCCGTGGCGGCACGTCATCGGCAACCACGACCTCGATTTTTCGGCCACCCGCCACCAGAGTTTGCGCGGGACCTACCGGCGGGTTTACGGACCGAACTACTACTCTTTTGCCTATGGTCCGGCCCATTTTATCGTGCTCGACAACATCCTCTGGCAAGGCGAGCACAACACCCGCAGTTACCGGACCGGCCTGGGGGAGGACCAGATGACCTTTATCCGCAACGAACTGGAACGCATCCCCCGCGACAGGCTCGTCGTCTTCATGGCCCACATTCCCTGGATCGGCTCCACGCCCTGGGCCGACGAAGGCGAGCGCGAGGCGTTTTTCGAACTCCTGAGGGACCGCCCGCGCGCCATCTCCCTCGTTTCCCACGCCCACCGCCATTACCACGAATTCATCGACGAGGAATACGGCTGGCCCGAGGGGGTCGCTCACCACATGGTGGTCGTGGGGGCTGTCTGCGGCGCCTGGTGGCGGGGAGCACCCGACGAATACGGCATCCCCCATGCGATGATGAGTTGCGGGACGCCGACCGGATACGCCTTTCTTTCCATCGATGGAAGCGACTGGAACCTGCGCTACCGGGCGGCCCGAAGACCGGCGGATTTCCAGATGCACCTGCACGCCCCCGACACGGTCGCAAGCGACCATGAAGAGACCGCCGTCTTCGCCAATGTATTCAACGCCCTGCCCGACGCCAGGGTGCGCATGCGGGTCGGCCCCGGGGACGAATGGCGTCCCATGCGGCGGGTGCTCGAGTCCGATCCGGTTTTCCAGGCGGCGCGGGAACGCGAGGAGGCTCTGCCCGAAAGCCCGTGGCGGGGAATGCCCGGTGTCCGACCGTCCCGTCACCTTTGGAAGGCGGAGCTGCCCACCGGACTGTCTCCCGGGTTCCACGCCATCGACGTGCGGGCGGAAGACGATTGGGCCGTCTACACCGGAAGGCGTTTGATCCGGATCCATTGACGCGGCACGCGACCCGTTCGGCGCAGCCTGACCGGTCCCGGCACCGGATGTGGCGGCCGCCGTTGAGAGGAACAACAGCCTTGCCTCGGCACGGAAGACGTCAATCGTCGGCAAGAGGGCGCCGACGTTCGCGGCATCAATCAATTCTTTTCACCGTTGAGATCGTGGATCCGATTGTTCAGCACCGCTTCCGCGTCTCCCGCGGTTCCAAAAAATTCTGCGGGGCTACCTTTTTGGGATCAAACGCACGGGGGCCCGGGATCGCCGGCAACCTGGAAGTCGGAATCCGATTTGGAGGGTGAGCTACGACGATTTTGGTTTTCCCCCGTCCCGGGAGTGGTGTAAAACCGCGCCACCATGCGCGAATCCCCCTCCCTATCCTCCAAACCATTCTTCATGCGGCCTGTCCCCGGTCTCCTGCCGCTCGCGGCCGTTTGCGCCGCCCTGCTGACGGGCTGCGCGCCCGATGAAGCCGATGGAGGCCCATCGCCCCTCCGGCTGCAGACCGACTGGTACGCACAGCCGGAACACGGAGGTTATTACCAGGCGCTGGCCCGGGGCTATTACGCCGACCTCGGCATCGACCTGACCATCGTCGAAGGCGGCCCCAATGCCATGCCGCTCCAATCCGTCGCCCGGCGGCGGGCGGAATTCGGGTTTTCGCGCAGCGACGACGTCGTAGCCGCCATCGCACAAGGCATGCCCCTCGTGATCATCGCCGCCACCCTGCAGCGCGATCCCCAGGCGCTCATGCTCCACGACGGCGACCCGGCCGAATCGTGGGAAGACCTCGACGGCAGAAGGGTCATGGCCATGCCCGGCTCCGTCTGGATCGACTTCCTCGAGCACCGCTTCGACATCGAACTGGAAATCGTCAGCCTCGACTACGGCCTGGGGCGCTTTCTGGCCGACCCGGAATTGATCCAGCAGTGCTTCGTCAGCAACCAGCCTTTTTACGCCCGCCGGGAAGGGGCC
>PXDC01000224.1 GCA_003565135.1 Verrucomicrobiota bacterium | reverse complement strand
CTGAAGCCGTTCCGCCAGAAAGTCGCAGTAGTTGTCCTGCAGCCAAATGACGGCGAAATCGTTGGGTGCGCCGAGGACGAGGTGGTCGTCCCCGGTTTCCAGGCACTTCAGAGGTTCAAACCACATCTGAAATACGTCGGGGGAAAAGATCTCGCGCAGATCCTCTTTTACTCCCCGCCACAAATCCTGACTTACGGCGGTTTCTGTCATCAAATTTACGCTTTTTCCGAAAGTTTATTCACAAAAAATGTTAATAGGCTAGGATCCGTGCTTGTCACAGCGAGCGGCGGAGCGGCGACGTGAAATCGACCGCGGGCAGGGAGGAAACGGATTGGACGAATACGGGATGGCATTTTTTGAGTAAAATCACAAGATGTTTTTGTTTAGTGCTTTATGTATCGAGTTGTGCAAATTTTGAAAAAAAGAGGGCTAAAAGCCCCCGCGTCGCGGCAGGATGTGAGGCAGGCCCTGCAAGCAGTCTCCCTATATAACTTACCTTCCGGAGGGTTTTTCAATCCCAACTTTCTCACAAGTTATTCACACCGGTTCTGCTGATAACTTTTTTCCCGGTTCCGTGCCGTTGTGGAACCGTCTGGCAAGGCAGGTTGGCGGGGCGGAATGGGAGGGTTGAGGATATTTTTCGGTGAAAAAAGCGGGAGCGATTTTTTTTTGGCACCTTACTTGCTTGGCCGCGGACCCGGTCGGGCTGCGGCCGGCCCTTATTTTTTGCGCATGTGGGCGATGAGCCGTTCGTTGAATTCGCGGGCCGAATCGTGTCCGAGCGCCTTGAGCGCCTGTCCCAGGGCGGCGACTTCGACCAGCCGGGCCATGTCGCGGCCCGGGCGGACAAGGAGCTCGATGTGCGGGGTTTTTACCCCGTGGATTTCATAGTAGTCCTGGTCGAGGCCGGTCCGCTCCTCTTCCAAACCCTGTTCCCAGATACGAAACGTAATGACCAGTGCGATACGTTTCTCCACCCGGACGCTTCGAATGCCGAACATTTCGGCGATATTGATAATGCCGATGCCGCGGCACTCCATGTAGCCGCGGTTGAGCTCCGAGCTTCGCCCCACGAGCTTGTGTTCGTCGATAAGCGAAACGTACGTCAGGTCGTCGGCGACCAGGCTGTGTCCGCGCTCGATCAGGGCGAGGGCGCATTCACTTTTGCCCACGCCGCTGTTCCCCCGGATCAGGGTTCCCGTACCGCCGATGTCCATCAGGGTGCCGTGCACGGTGGTGCGGGGGGCGAATTCGTATTCGAGGTAAACGGTGGCGGCATTGATGAAGTGGCGGGTAATGAAAGGGGTGCGAAACAGCGGCACGTTCTTCTCCTTGATCAGCTTCAGCATCGCTTTGGGCGGAAGGTAGTTTCGGGTGAGCACGATGCAGGGGATGGTGCGTTTGAGCAGCTGGCGCAATTTTTCGTATTGCTCCTGTTCGCTGAAACTCTTCAGGTAGGTCATTTCAGCGGCACCGAAAACCTGTATGCCTTTGTTGGAAAAATACTTATAAAAACCGGTCAGGGCCAGGGCCGGGCGGTTGACGCGGCCTTCCCGGAGCCGTCGGACCACGCCGCGGTTACCGGCGATCAATTCGAGTTTGAGCGCCTTTCCGTAACTCTTGAAGAGATGGGAAACGGTGATGCTCTTCGGAATTTTGGTCGGCGACTTGACGGTCATAGGTTGAAGTTCTCGCCCAGGTAGAATTTCCGGCTCTGGGGGTCGTTGATGAGGAACTCGCTGTTGCCTTCGGTCAGGACCTTTCCCTCGTAGATGAGGTAGGCTCGATCGACGATGCGCAGTGTTTCGCGGACATTGTGATCGGTGATGAGAATGCCGATGCCGCGTTTCTTGAGTTCGAGGACGATTTCCTGTACGTCGGCGACGCTGATGGGATCGACGCCGCTGAAAGGCTCGTCCATGAGGAGGAACCGGGGACGCGTCACCAGGGCGCGGGAGATTTCGAGGCGCCGGCGTTCGCCGCCGCTGAGGGTGTAGGCCTTCTGTTTGGCCAGGTGGGTGAGGCTCAATTCCTCCAGGTGCTGCTCCACGACCTCCTTTCGTTCCCGGCGGCCGATCGGGAGGGTTTCGGCGATGGCGCGGATATTCTGCTCGACGGTCAGCTTCCGGAAAACCGACGCTTCCTGGGGGAGGTACCCGAGGCCCCGGCGGGCCCGGAGGTGCATCGGCACCCGGGTGACGTCTTCCTGCCCGATAAACACCTTGCCCTCGGTTACGGGCACCAGGCCGACGATCATGTAGAACGAGGTGGTCTTGCCGGCGCCGTTGGGTCCGAGGAGTCCCACGATTTCCCCCGCGTCGACGTGAATATTGACCCCGTCGACCACCCGCTTGCGGGAGTAACTCTTGACGAGTTCTTCGGTGGCGATGCGCGCGGGGCCGGCGGTCCGTTCCGGCCCGGCCTGTTTTTCGGCGGTTTCCGGGGCGCTCATTCCGGCGATTCCTCCGTTTCCTCCCGACCGTCCCGGTCGCGGAAACCCAGGTCGGGCAGGGTGGGAAGCGTGACCCGGGCCGGCCGTTCGGCGCTGCTTTCGACCACCGCCCGTTCGAGGCCTTGGTACAGAATGATGCGTTCGCCGCTCACTTCGCCCTGGCTGTCCCGGATGACGGGCGACTCGGTCAGGATAACCCGGCCTTCGTCGGGGAGCACTTCGGCCCGTCCGGCCAGCGCTTCGCGCCCCTCCTGGAACACGTGTACGCGGCCGCTGGCCACGATCAGCCGAATGCGGCCCATTCCGGCCAGTCGTTCGTCGGAGGATTCGTCTCCATCGTCCCGCGAGGAAATCACTTCGAGCCGGTCGCACGTCATGGTTATATTATTCCCGGTGACGCGGATATTGTCGGTGAAGACAAAATGCGCCGTGTGTTCGTCGGCGATCATCTCGAGCTGGTCGCCCTGGATGACCGTGGCCGGGCCGAGGGCTTTCTCGCCGTCCCGGGGGACGGCCAGGGGGTCGTCCGGGTTGAGCGGTTGCCTTTGCGGGACCGGTGGAGACGGATCGGCCCCGGGTGCCTCCGGGACGTCGGCCGCAAGCGGCAGGGCCAGGAATAGCAGCAGGGATGAGACCAGCATGCCGCGGACGGAAAAAGGTTCTGCGCCCGGAGCCTCCCCGGTGTCGGATTCCCGGCGGGAAGGTAAAAAATGATCGTTGGCGTGCATGGAAACGGTGAATGAAAATTTGTCGGCGATTTTAGATGGGTGGCGGCGGCTTACAATCAAAAGTAAGAGACGGCCGGCAGTTTGGCGGACGCGTCGGGCGGGAGGGGTTCCGGTCAGGGCAGGGGCATGAGGAAACCTTCGAGCTCCTCGAAAAAGGTCACCTCTACCTCCTCCTGGATCAGGATCCGGTTTTCTTCCCGTATCCACGACCAGCTCCGTCCGGTGGCCCGGTAGTTGTCGCCCGTAACCTCGATGCTGCGATCGCCGCGCGCTTCGTTCCGTTCGATGTAAACCCGGGCTTCCGGGCTTTGTATCAGGGTCCGGACCCGTTCGTCGGCGTCCCCGGAAAAGATCCGGAGGTGCATATGGAAAACGTCCACCTGGTCCTCGCTGACAAAGTGGGCCTCGGCTCCCCGGAGATCCCAGATACGATGGCCGGCGTCGCCGAACATGGGCAGCCGGAAATTCTCCACGGGCGCATCGGGAACGAACTGGGCGGAGAGGGTGCAGGCGGCGAAGAGTCCAACGCCGGCGGCGAGGCGGGAGACCCGCCGGGCCGCCGGGTGCCTCGCGCCAACGGGTTCGGCCGGAGTCGGAAACAGATGGAACAAGCTGAACACTGTTAATGGGACCCGGTCACGGCCGGTCGGTTTCGTTTAACTTTGGGAGCCGCCACCCCCGGGAAGGTGGCGGCGGCCGGTTTTCGGGTGTTGATTCGGGACGGGCCGTCACGTCAGGAATCCCGCGATTCGAGGATCAGGTCGCAGATTTCCCGCACGGCTCCGAAACCGCCGGAGCGGGCGGTGATCCAGTCGGCGTGCCGGCGGACGGCATCGCACGCCTCCGGGACGGAAATGCCGATGCCGGCGAGTTGGAGGGCGGGAA
The DNA here is from genome assembly GCA_003565135.1 of Verrucomicrobiota bacterium. Taxonomy (GTDB): domain Bacteria; phylum Verrucomicrobiota; class Verrucomicrobiia; order Opitutales; family T3Sed10-336; genus PXDC01. Next base: position 2,115 of record PXDC01000224.1, on the reverse strand, counting down.
CGTCGATGAGGTCATCGCCCATGTAGCAGGTGTCCTCCGGTGCGATTCCGGTTTCCTCCAGAATCTCACGCAGGGCGGCGGCCTTGTCGTTGCGTCCCTGCAGCAGGCGGTTGATTTTGAGTTCCCCGGCCCGGTGCGCGGTTGCGCCCGAAGGGCGTCCCGAAATCCAGGCCACCTCCGTGCCGGCCTCGCGGACGCGGGCCAGTCCCAGCCCGTCGATGACGGAAAAGGCTTTGCTTTCGGTGCCGTCGGAACCGATAAAAACGCGCCCGTCGGTCAAAATGCCGTCGACATCCATGGCGAAGAGGCGGATTCGGGCCCAACGGGCGGAAGGAATGGGTTCGGGAGTATTCATGGGTCCCACGGTCATTCCAGCCACGCCGCCACCGCTTCGATGATCGAATCCCGGGACGGGCGGTAGACGGCTTCCAGTTCGGGGGCGAAGGGGACGGGCATATCGGCGGAGGCGAGCCGGAGTGGCGGCGCTTCGAGTTCGAAGAAAAGTTCCTCCGTCAGCCGGCTGACCAGTTCGGCGCCGAACCCGGCGTTGCGGCGACCTTCGTGGAGGACGATGAGACGGTGGGTCCGCCGGAGCGAATCGCGGACCGCGTCGAGGTCGAGGGGAGCGAGGGCGCGCAGGTCGAAGAGGTCGGCCGAGAATTCGTATTCGGTTTCCAGGTATTCCAGCGCCTCCTCCGCCTCGCAGACCATCTCGCCGTAGGTCAGGAAGGTGGCGTGGGTGCCGTCGCGCACTTTTCGAGGCTTCCAGACTTCCCGGTAATCCGGGTCGAAGCCGACCTTTTCCCGGCCGTGGCGGTAAAGTTTTTTGTGCTCGAAGAGGAGGACCGGATTGTTGTCCTCGTAGGCGGCGAGCAGGGCGTTGTAGGCGTCCTGGGGCGTGCTGGGATAGAGGAGTTTCAGTCCCGGCATGTGCAGGTAGAGGGCCTCCAGGTCCTGGGAATGAAACGAGCCGAAGGTCAGGCCCCCGCCGCAGGGGAAACGCATGACCAGCGGGACGTCGGCGCCGGAGCGGAAATGATAGGTCGCCGCGTTCAGCACGATCTGGGTGGTGGCATCGGTGGCGAAGTCGGCAAACTGAAATTCGACGATGGGCCGGTGACCGTTCAGGGCCAGCCCGGTGGCGTGACCGACGGTGGCGGATTCGGCCACCGGCGTGTTGATCACGCGATTGCGACCGAACTCGTCGAACAGGCCTTCGGTCACTTTAAACGGTCCGCCGTAGCCCGCGATGTCCTGCCCCAATACGAGCGATTCCGGTGAGTCGCGCAGGATTTTGCGGTGAGCCCGCTGGAGGGCCTGGGCCAGGGTGAGGGATTCCGGTTCTTCTTTTTCGGACCAGGAAATCCTGGCGCGGCCCGGGGAAAAGACATCGCCGGCCATCCCTTCCGGGTCGGCCGGCGGATGAGCCATGGCCGCTTTAACCGAGTCTTCCGTAAAAGCGGTCAGCTCCGCTTCCAGGGTCCGGATCTCTTCTCCGCAGCCTTCGTCGATCAGTCGTGCGCGAAGGATGGGAAGGCCGTCCCGGCGGGTCCATTCCTCCGCCTTTTCCGGGGGCACGTAATCGCAGGTATCGTAGGCGGCGTGACCGCGGAGGCGCAGGCATTTGGCTTCGATGAAGTAGGGGAAACAGTCGTTTCGCACGCGGTCGACGGCCCGGCTCAGGGCGCGGAGGGTGGTTTCGGTGTCGCTGATATCGAGAATTTCTCCCTCCATTCCGTAGGCGGCGGAGCGGCGGACCAGGTCGCCGGTGGCGTACTGTTCGGAGGTGGGGGTCGAGTAGGCGTATTCGTTGTTCTCGGCGATAAAGAGGATGGGCAGGCGGTAGAGCGTGGCCAGGTTCATGCACTCGTGGATGTCGCCGGTGCTGCTGGCGCCATCGCCGAAAAAGGTGATGCCGACAGCCGGGTGGCCCCGGCGCCGCTGGGAATCGGCGCCTCCGAGCACGTTCGACGGCATGGCCCCGAGATGACTGATCATGGGGTAACTGCGGTTTTCCGGATCGCCGTAGTGGACGTTTCCCTCGCGGCCCCGGGTGGGGCTGCCCGCGTTGGCAAAGTAGTGGCTGAGGGGGGGGCCCAGCGGCATGCTCCAGAT
>PXDC01000184.1 GCA_003565135.1 Verrucomicrobiota bacterium | reverse complement strand
GATGATAATCAGCAGGGCGAGGACGAGCCGGTGGAGGTTCCCATCACCGACGAACTCGACCTGCATACGTTTCGGCCCGGCGAGGTCAAGGACCTGGTCCCCCACTACCTTGAGGAATGTCGGAATCGCGGTATTCTCACGGTGAGAGTCATCCACGGCAAAGGGACCGGCACGCTGCGCGAAACGGTGCACGCGTTGCTGCGCCGGCTTTCCTTTGTCCGCGAATTCAACCTGGCGGATGAGGCCTCGGGCGGATGGGGGGCTACGCGGGTCTTTCTCGTGCCTCCGGATAAAACCCCGATGTCGGGGCGGGAATAGTTCCGGAGGTCAGTACCGAAGGATCGCCGCGACAGGGGATTCCTCCGGCATGTTTTCCCGCGATACCAGGAATACGTGCCCGTGGTGCTGCAGGGTTCGGAGGGCTGCGTAGTCCAGGAGATCCTTGCGGTCGTTTCGTTTGCCCGCGTCCGTCTCCACCTCCAGGTTTGTTTCGTCAAAGGCGCCCCATTGCTGGTGATCCCGGAGCGCGAACAGGGGGTCGACGCGTCCCTGAAACGCCGCCGGAACCACGTCTTCGAACTGGTCGGCGGTTTTGAGCGCGCCACCGCCGTTGTTGCCGAGGGAGAGCTCCCGGTAGCGTTCGGCGGCGCGATTTTGCACCTCGCGAAAATGCGGTTCGAGGATCGCCCATGCTTTAGCGTGAAGCTCGCTCTCGGTCATGCTCTCGGGCGCGCGCTGGATTCCTTTTTCAAACAGGTGCGGGTACGAGTTGGCTTCCTCGTAAATGGGGAAGTAGTACTCAACCCCGGACAGGATAAGGGGCTTCTTGGAGTCCCGCAGGTAGTCGTGCAGCGCCTTGTCGATGGTGCGGAAAAAACGCAGCAACTGATCCCGCCGCTGGTCCTTTTCGCCGCCCTGGCCGTGGTAGACGGCGTTGTGCTGGTGGCCGCCCCCGCCACCGGGACCGGCGACGTGAAAGTTCAGCAGCTTTTCGAAATCGTCGTACTGGAGGGCTTCGGCCAGGCTTTGGGGGAGCTCGGGTATGGGCTTTTTCCGGATGCTGTAGCGATTGCCTTCGTACAGGTTGATCCGGTGCTGGTCGAGCGCCAGCAGGAAGTACTGGTCGTCCCGGGTGTACAGGGGCAACAGCGGCTTGAGGTGGAATTCGTTCGCGACCACCACGAGGGGGTTAACCCGGTAGGGCAGGTGGTAGTGGCGAATCTCGTCCCGGGAGAGGAAAAGCGCGAGACCGTTGTCCTGATGCTGCCAGAAATCGTAGTCGTCGACCAGTTTCCGCGCCGGCTGAAGCAGCTTTTCCCGCGCGTTTTCATCCAGATCGAAATCGGCCAACTGCTTTTCGGCTTCCTTCAGCAGGTTCTTGAGTTTGACCGGGTTTTGGCGTGTTTCCGGCCCGGACCGGTAGGTGTCGGTGTAGAGGGAAATAAACGGCCCCGAGGCCTGGCGCAGGAAATGACGGATTTCGTCTTTGATTACAATCTTCATAAAAACGTCCCTTGATGGGTTGAACCTGCCGGCCGGCTGAGAAAACCGGCCCGATGGGCGAACCTACTGTTTCCAGCATGTATCCAATCGCACGATTTCTTCAAGCGAGAGTTTGACATCGGCTGCTTTGACCGAGTCGCAAATGCTTTCCTTGCGGCTGGCGCCCGGGATGGGAATGATATTGGGCCCCTTGCTGAGGAGCCAGGCCAGGGCCAGGGTTTGGGGACTGACGCCGTGGTTGGCGGCGATTTCCCGGACTTCGGGACTGTTTTCCCCCAGCTTCCTGGCGTTGTCCATTCCGTTGAGGGGGCTCCAGGCGAGAAAGGCGATGTTTCTCGCCAGGGAAATGGCGAAGGTGCCGTCGGTTTCCGGATTTCGGTGGGCGGGGGAGAACTGGTTCTGGACGCTGACGATGTCGACCACCTTTTCCGCGTTTTCAATCTCGTCCATGGAAACGTTGCTGATCCCCACCTGGAGAATCTTTCCCTCGTCCTTGAGTTTTTTGAGCTCCCCGAGACTGTCGGCCTGGGGAACTTCCGGGTCCGGGCGGTGAAACTGGTAGAGCGGGATCGTCTCGAGACCGAGGTTTTTCAGGGATGCCTCACAGGCCTCCCTCAAATGCTCCGGGCGGCCGTCGGTTTCCCAGCGTCCTTCGGGACGAATGTGGCCGCCCTTGGTGGCGACGACGATTTTCTCGCGGGTTTCCCCGGAAAGCTCGGCCAGGGCCTTGCCGATCAGGCGCTCGTTGTGCCCGGTTTCGGAGTCGTCACGGCAGTAGGCATCGGCGGTGTCGATCAGGTTGACCCCGGCGTCGACGGCGGCGTGAATTACGGCGATGGCATCCTTTTCGTCGGGGCGCTCATCCTTGAGGGAAAGGGGCATGGCCCCCAGCCCGACGGCGCCGATTTCCCATCCGGTCTTGCCTAGTTTTCTGAACTCCATGAATCGACCGTATGTTCAAAGGTGCCGCGACGTCAATGCCTCACGCAAACGGGGAAACCCGGGCCGGGAATGTCATCGCCCGGTCGGGCGGCCGGGCGAGCGTTGAGGCCGTTCCGGCGCCTCGTCAAAGGGAATTCTGGGGTCGAAAGGAAGCCGCCAATTGGGATCGGCCAGGGTGCCGGTGAGGGACATCTCCAGGGCGTGGCCCACGGGAGACAGGATGCGGCCGAAGATTTCCGCCACGAAAGGAATGGGGCTTTCTCCGAGGGGGAAAAGTTTAACTTTGAAGTCGAGGGCGCCGTCTTCGATCAGGTAGTCGCCGTTCGCCTCGAGGCGGATATTGGTGCCGCGGAGTTGCATATCGGGAAAATGAATCGTTTCACCCCGCAGTTGAAAGGTGGACTCGGCCTGGCTCACCTGGAGCGAGGTGAAGCGAAGGGGGGTGCGTTCGAGGATCCGGGAGAGCAGGCCGAGGAGCCGGACCTGGCCGAGCTCGGCCTCGCGTATGTTTATGTTTCCTTCGCCCTCGAAAGAAAGCAAATCGGCCGGACGGCCGGTTGCCTCCATTTCGAAATCCGCTTTTCCGCCGAGCTCGCGAAGATTGCTTTGCTCCTCGTCGCCTTCGGCTTCCGGGGGGGCGTGGGCTTGCGCGATTTGGTAAATCGCCTCCCCGAAGGCGGCGTCCCGCAGCGAGAATTGAACCCGCAACCGGTCCTCTTCCTCCCCGCGGTCGAGTTGGACCGAGCCGTCCGCGGTACCGCCGGCAAAACCGACCGAACCGAGATCGACCGTCAGCAGCGCCCCGGCGATGTTGCCGGTGATGTCGGCGTATTCAAACGGCAGGTTCAGAAAGGTGAGTGCCGAAGGCGATTCGGCGGCGAATTCGATGCGGGTTTCGGAATCCGGGGCCGTTTCCGACAGGTGTCCCCGGGCCCGGACGCGGGGGGAGGTTTCAAAAGTGAACGCACGGGCGAGGTCCGTATCCGCCGCACCGAGAAGCCGGAAGGCGGTATCGGCGTAAAGGTTGGCGTCGACATCGAATTCGAGATGCCAAACCTCGCCGTGCCGGAAGAGAAACGAGCCCTCGACGGCCTTTTCCGAGGCTTCCAGCTTTCCATCGAATACGTGGGCGTAGTCCGATGTGACCCGGTATCGGGCTCTCATCCGGTCGACGTCCACCTCCCGGAAGTCGAGGTATTCCGCTTCGGTCCATCCCAGCAGGGACAGCTTTTCCCTGTTGTCCCAGTTTCCCTGAAGGTCGATGGACGCGTCGGGCGGGCCGCCGCGGAAGTCAAATTCATTCCAAAGATGGACCCACCAGTCCCGAAACCACGGACTGATATGAAGGGGCCGGAAGGCGCCTCCCAGAAGGAGGCGGTAATCCCTTGTCTGCATGTCGGTGGAAAACGATCCGGCCACGCGGAAGTCATCGCGTATGAGCACGAGGATGGGTACGTCGAACAACCGGTCCGGTTTCCAGTGGGCGAGGGCGCGGGCGGCGTCCAGCTCCACTCCGTCGATGGTGCAGGGGCCCGCCCTGAGTTCAAGATCGGCGAATTGCGGTTCCCAGGAGGGACCGAACTCCAGCAGGGCGGACAGCTCGGGTTCCTCCTGGAAGGAGACATCGAATTGAAATCCGGCTTCGCGCGCGCGCGGGTGATCCAACAGGTCGGTCGGATTGATGTCCAGCGCGGCGGCCAGGACTCCCGTGCCGGATTTCCCGTCTATACGGCCCGAACCGCGGGCGGGAGCGTCCTTGTATTGCAGAAACCAGGACACGTCCACAACCTCGTCCCGGATGCGGTCAGCCCGGGCCCAGAGGTGGCTGGCGCTTACTCCACGGGCGTCGATCACCGCCGCTGTCGCGAGGATTTCGGTGGGAAGAAAGTCGTTCGGTCCCGGGGCCGGGGGCAGCGTGGCTTGGACCCGCAGATCTTCCATTTCGCCGTCGCCCCGGTAGCGTGCGTTTCGGGCGCGCAAATCGATGAACCCCGGGGCCGTGCCGTCGGTTCCGTCGAACCGGGCGTGTATCCGGGGGAATTCCAGGGAGACGCCGGTTTCGTGTCGGAATTGAGCGGCGGTGAGGCGGGCGGTAATCGAGGGAGCCCCGGACGGTCCGGTCCCGAGGGCTACGCCGAGGTAACCGTCGCGAATGCCGGCGAGATAATCGTTCCGGGCCGAAGCGAGGTGTTCGGCAGCCAACACCAGCAGTTCATCCCACGAACGATCGTCCACCGCCGGGGGCGGTTCATCCGGAAGACGCGGGAGCGGTCCGCTCACACTTGCCGCCAGCTCGGCGATCCGGAAGGTCAGGCCCCGCACTTCCCAGTCGCCGTCGTAGCCGGCGATGGAGAGGTCGGCGTCGCGGACCAGAAAGTCCCGGTTGCCGGGTTCGTTTCCCTGGTCCGGTGCGGACAACCGCGCGTTCCGGATGTGGAGATTGCCGCGGTCGAGCTTGCCGGAGAACAGGGCGGAGGGAGGGAATTGCACGACGACCCGGTCGGACTCGAGGGTCAGACCGGGTCGGCTCCGGGATTCGACCCGGACCGAATCGAGTACGAGCCTGTCGGGTGCGTGGAAGGCCGCGGACCCGGCGTCCGCGGTGAGTCCTTCCGCCTCCAGCAATCGGGCCACACGGTCGAGCACGAATTCCGGAACCGGAACCGATCGCTGCCACCAGACCCATCCCTGCGCGAGCAGGCTCAGGAAAAGAACGAGATTGATCCCGGAAAGGAAGCGGCCCCGCCATTTTTTCGGACGTGAGGGGGTGGGTGATCGTGCTGGCATCTGCTTGCGGCGCGGCCGGCGAGGTGTCCCCGGGTCTTATGGACCGATCCTCCGGTCAGGATTGAGCCGGTTCTTCCGAGGCCTCCGGAGTTCCGGTGGCGGGGGCCACATCCTCGGCCGGAGCGGGAGTACCCTCGCCTTTCTCGATAATGGTGGACACGGCGTCGATCAGGTTCTGCCGCGCGGAGAAAACAACGTTGAGCTCCGGCGAGCCGGCCAGCATGTTCTGCCCGCCCATCCGGTCCGTGAGGTAGAGTTCGAAATAGGTCGTCTGGTCCTCCTCTCCACCGGTCAGGGCGAATGTGGTTTCCACCACGTAGATCCAGGAACGGTTTTCGCGCCCCATGCTGAGGATGGGCGGAAATTCGTCCAGAATGTAATTCTGCACCCGGAGTTGACGGAGTTCAGGCAGCAGGGCGAGAAACGCGGATTTGGTCTCCTCGGTCTCGTCCTCCAAGGCTTCCTCCCAGGTTGAATCCCGGGACGGAAGTTCGGCGGTGAATATCTCCCGGTCGGTGTCGAGGCTGTAGATCGTGACGGAGGTGATGCGAGCCCCGTCCGGACGGCTCATCAGAAGGCGGTCGCGGTAGAATTGAGGCAGCAGCGGCAGGGCATCGAGGATCGAGCTGTCCACGGTGTAAACGAACTCGGCGTCCTCGGTCTTGGCGTAAAGCTCGTTGGCACGGGTTTTCGAGAAGTAGCCGAGGCGCAGCGTGACGTCCTCCTCCCCGGAAAGGGTGACCGTTCGCTGCGGTTCGATGAGGCCGAAGTCCTCCTTGTCCGCCTCGGTGGGAGAATTGTGCTCGAAGGACCGGGCGCGGACGTCCGCCAGGCGTTGGATCATCCGCTCGACAATGGAGCTGTCGGCCGGCAGGAGGCGGAGCGACTGGTCCGGCTGGCGGGTGACCAGTTGCCATTGGCCGGTTTCCAGACGCTGCAGCGATACGGGCTCCCGGTCGGGTCCGGCGACGCTGATCGAGCTGAGGCTTTCGGTGTCGAGCCTGAGGAAGTCGCGGTCGCGGAGAGTGTTCTTGGCCCGTTTGAGGACGTCGATACGGTCGGCGTCGACCGTAAACACGGTGGGGATCGCCTTGGAGCGCCGGGGCATTTTGGCGTAGTATTCGCGGGCTCCGGACGATTCCGGAACCTCGTTCCCCACCAGGAGCGACTGGCTCCTCATGTTCCCGTCGATGGTGATTCGCATGGAGGGATTGTCGAGGCCGTAGGGGGACAGGTCTCCCGAGATCTCTCCCTCGAACCGGAGAACCCGAAGATTTCCGAGTCCGCTCACGGTGGCTTCGACCGTACGTTCGTCCGCGGGAACCTGAATGGGGGTCTCAAAGACCCAGGAATCGCCGCTCCGAACCACCCGCAGTTTGAGGCTTTCCGGCGTGTTGACCTGCAGCGTGAGGTTGCGGACTTCGAAGAGCGGGATATCGAAGATGGAGTCGCTGCGCAGTTCATCGAGCGGCGTGGCGAGGGCGCCGACGATGTCCCGGCGGACGACGTGAATGCGGTTGCCCGCGGGGTCGAGCACGTAGAGACGGTTGCCGATCTCGGTGGCCGCCCCAAAGCGAAGTTCGTGGCGCCGCTCGCCGTGCCCGAAGGTCAGCGTCATGCCGGGTTCCTCCAGTCCGTAATCGCCCAGCGTCTGGTCGTGCCGTTCCATCTCGGCGACACTGAAGCTGGTTTCCCTTTCCAGGTATTCGATGCGATGGAGGATGCGGCTGACGGCGTGGTAATTCGCCGGCCAGTCGACCGGGGAGGTCAGGCGCCATTCATCCCGCCGGCGTTCGAGGACGTGGCTCGCGCCGAGATTGCTGCCCTCGATCTTCAGGTAGTCGATATTGGCGGCTTCCGAGTGAAAGATCTTGCGGGAATGGTCGCTTGGGTCGCCGGGACCGAAGAAACGGTCCTCGAGGAAGAATATATACGAAAACAGGGCCGCGTTGAGTACCAGCAGCGTGACTGTGATTTTTGTGCGCATGGGAGAGGGTTACTTTCTTCGCACCCAGTAGACGACGATTCCGGAAAGGGCCACGACGCCGGGCAGGATTCCGAGAAGGGTCATGCGGAGATGGTTGATGTTTTCGCGTGTCAAGACAAGCTGGATGTCGTCGATCGGGCGCGGGGGAATATTGGTCAGGCTGTCGCGATCGATGATCCACCCGATCGAGCTGAGGAAGAGCGTGAGGTTCCCGAGCGAGTTGATCCGGTTGTTGGAAACGAGGTCCGAGGTCCCGAATACAATGACCCGTCCGCCGGGAATATTGATGCCGAGTTGCGAGGGAATCTGGCGCTCCGAGACAACCGCGATACTGAGCGGCCCCTCCAGGTCGGCGTCCGCGTCGTAGACAAAATTCTTGTCCTGTCGGTAGGAACGTTCCCCCCAACTGGTGTCGGAAGTGAAGATCAGCGGCTTCACCGAAAGGGAGTCATCCAGCGGGCGTCCCGGGTCGGGTCGCGCGGAGCGACTGAGGCCGGTGATGAGTCGCAGGCGGTTTTCGTAGAGGCTGCGGGTGATCGGGTGGTCGCCGTAGCGATGGAACACCAGGTCGCCTCCGCCGGCCAGCGCGTCCGGGCCGGTGTCGAGTATGACGACGTCGTCGAGAAGCACGCCCCATTCGTAAAAAAGCTCGCCCAGGCCGTGACGTCGTCCCGGGTCGATCATGGCAATCAGTCGCCCGGCGTCATTGGACAGGTAACGGCGCAGGATTTCCTCTTCGCGGGAAAGGAGGGCGGAACGCGGAGATATCAGCATCAGGAGATCGGCGTCGTCGGGCACCCGGTCCACTTCGGTCAGGTCGAGGTACCGCAGGCGGTAATTCCGTTGCTGGAGCGCGTCGCCCAGCTGGGAGAGGCCGCGGTTGGGATCGGTGTTGTCGAAACGCATTTCGCCGTGACCGCTGATAAAGTAAATCGTGTTCTGTTCCTCGCTGGAAACGTCCAGGAGCGCGGAGGTGAAGACCTGTTCGCCGCGAAAGCTTTTTCGTTTCCGGTCGCGGGTTTCGTAGAGCTCGTTGGGAAAGACGATACGTTGCCGGTCCCCGCTGGCGAAGATGATGAGATTTTCGTGTTCCACCCCGTATTCGCTGGCGATGAGTTGCGCCTGTTTGCGCTGCTGAAAGATGTTGACGAATTCGACGTCGAAGCCGGCGGCCGCATTGTTTCGGGCGGCGTACTCGTATTCGCGCAACAGGGCGCGGACGTCCTGGTAAACCGGTTCGAGATCGTCGTTGATGCCCTCGGAGGAGAGGGTGACGATGACTTTGACCGGGTTGTCGAGATTCTCGAGGTAGGAGACGGTTTCCGGCGAAAGCGAATAGCGGTGGTTCTGGGTCAGGTCGATGCGCCAGAAATACTTTGAGGCCAGGTGCATGCCTCCGGCGAACAACAACACGGCGAGAATCGCCTGCAGGCAGGTGTTCAGGCCGTTGACCCAGCGGTAGTAGGTGAAATCCTGATTGCGTTTCATGGGTTAGCCTCTCCAAATTTTGCTTCTGATAACCAATGCGCTGAACGTGAGCATCATCCCGGTGCCGAACAGGTAGAAAAAGATGGTCCGGGTGTCGACAACGCCGCGGCTGAAGTCCTCGGCGTGCTGAAAGATTTGCAGCGTATCGATCCAGTTGCGCAGCGTGGGGGAATAGCCGGTCTCCAATTGTTTGAGCTCGGAAAGGTAGCGGCTTCCGATAATGATTCCGAAGAGGAGCGAAAAGGAGACGATCCCGGCGATCAACTGGCTCCGGGTGATGGTGCTGGCGAAAATCCCCGTCGAGATAAAGAGCAGCCCGCTCAGGGCGGAAAAGGTGAATCCGCCGAGAAGAGGCCCGGTTTCGACCAGGCGCGGGTCCTGGGCGAAGTAAAACAGGATGAAGTTAAAGCCGAGCGTGAACGCCCAGAGCAGAACGTAGAGCAGGTAGGCGGAAAGAAATTTGGCCAGCACAATCTCGGCCGTGCCGGCCGGCGTGGTCATGAGGTTTTCCAGGGTCCCGAGGCGCTTTTCCTCCGAAAAGCTTTTCATGGTCAACAGGGGAACCATGAAAAAAACCGGGAGCCAGAACAGTTGAAAAAAAACCACCCACGGTATGGTTTCCTGGGTGCTCTGATTGTAGGTCTCGATGACCCACTGGAACAGGGAGCCCATGACGATCAGGAAGAGAAAGGCCGCAATGTAGGTGGCCGGAGCGTAGATGAGCGTCCTGAGTTCGTGTCTTAATAGAGTGCCGAGATGTCGCATGAGAGTGTTGGCGGAATTGCCGGAAGCCGGGGGTGTGACGCGCGTCAACCCGGGGCGCCGGTCGAGCGGTCGGCCCGGGACGGGGAGGAGGCGCCGTCGTCGTCGTGCGGGCGGTTCTTTCGCTTTTTCGGTTTCGGATCGGGCATGAGGACGTCCCAACTGCGCCGGGTCGCGGCCATAAACACTTCTTCCAGGGTCGGTTCGGTTCGCTTCAGGGCGCGGAGCCGGTAGCGGCGGCCGGCGAGCAGCGCTTCCGCCAGGTTCTCGCCGATTTCGGTTTCATCCTTGGTGGTGAAGGAGGCGGTGAAAAAGTCGTCGGCGGCGCCGTTGGAAACCGATTCGATCGTGAGGTCGAGGCCGGCCCGTTCCAGGGCGGCCGCCAGCCCGTCGCGCGGACCCTGCAGTTCGACCACGTAGGTTTTCCGGGGGATGAATTCGCGGCGCAGATTGGCCGGCGTGTTGGCGGCGACCACGCGTCCTCCGTTGATAATGACGACGCGGTCGCAGGTCATCTCGATTTCCGGGAGGATGTGGCTGGAGATAAGGATACTCATCTTTCCCCGCAGCCCGGCGATGAGGTCGCGAATCATGACGATCTGGTGCGGGTCCAGGCCGATCGTCGGCTCGTCCATAATGATAACCTCCGGTTCGGCCAGGATGCTGTCGGCGATGCCCACCCGCTGGCGATAGCCCTTGGAGAGCGTCCCGATGATGCGTCGCGAGGCGCGTTTGAGGTCGCAGACCTCGAGGACCTCGTCCAGTCTCGAGCGGAGCTTACGGCGCGGGATCTCTTTCAGCCGGCCCCGGAGTTTCAGGTACTCGGAGACCCGCATGTCGTCGGGCAGCGGGTTGTTTTCGGGCATGTAGCCGATGTGGCGTCGGATCCGTTCCGGGTTGCGGGCGACGTCGATTCCGCAGACGTGGGCCGAACCGGAAGTTGCGGGTATGAAGCCGGTGAGAATGCGCATCGTGGTGCTCTTGCCCGCCCCGTTCGGACCCAGGAAACCGATGATTTCGCCCTTGGCCACGGTGAACGACACTTCGTTCACGGCAGTGACGCCGGCGTATTTTTTCACCAGGTTGTCCACGTGAATGGATGGTTGTTCGTTCGTCGCCATGCTGGTCGTGATGCTTAATGCAAGGACAGCCTTTTAGCAATATCGTTTCAAGGGGAAATACGCTCCCGGAACGCGCAGGCAAGTCCCTTCAGTGTCAGGTCCGGTACGGTCAGAACCCCTTTCCACAACGGTTTGTTCCCTTTTTCCGTTCCGGGCCCGAAAAGGAAGTCGGTCCGGCCGCCGGTCAGCACGACCGACGGGTCGTTCTCGCCCGCGGCGGCGAGGTCGTCCCGGACGGCCTCGAGAAGGGCGTCCAGCATTCCCCGGAAACCGATCACACACCCGGCGGTCATCGCCTGGCGGGTGGATTTGCCGATGGCGCCGTCCAGCGCAAAATCCTCCTCGAGCCGGGGCAGAAGCGCGGTTTGGCGGTGGAGGTACTCGGTCATGACGCCGACCCCGGGAGCGATAATGCCCCCCTCGTAGCCGTGACGGGCGGACACAATGTCAAACGTGACGGCGGTTCCCAGGTCGATCACGATGCAGGGAAGGCGATGAAAGCGGACGGCCGCCACCACGTTGGCCAGCCGGTCCTGGCCGATCTCGTCGGGCCGGGGATAATGGATGCGAACCGCCGCGGGCAGCGATTGCCGGTTCAGGGGAAACAGGGGCGGCCCGGGGTTGAGGGTGGCCGCCAGGCGGCGGAAACGGGTCTCGGCTTCCGGGACAACGGAGCAGAACGCGATGCCTTCCGCCTCGTCTTTATCCCGGAGAAACGCGTTCAGTTCCCGGACGAAAGCGCCGTCTTTCCGGTCCAATTCGGCGGTGGGAACTTTGTGCGGGGTGATGTCCGCCCAGGTTTCGTCGATCCTCCCGAAATGGGTGTGCGTGTTTCCAATATCGATACAAAATACCTTCATCGACCCGCAGGGTAGGGGAATACCCCGTGCTTGCCACCCCAAAAACCGTTGGTCGCGCCGTCAGTCGAGCCCGGAGGCGGCGGGGGAGCCGCGCGATCCGCCGAGGGTGACGTCCCCGGCATTGAGCCGCACGAGGGAGCCGCGCTTCGTCTCCACCATGAGGTTTCCGTCCCGGTCGATGCCTCGCGCCCGGCCGTGGAAGGTTTCCGTGCCCCGCTTGCCTGTCACCTCGCGATCGCGGAGGATGTCGTAGGTATCCCAGAGGGCGGGGAAACCGGGCCGGAAATCTTCGGAACGGAACGCCTCGTAGGCGTTCTCAATCCGGCGGATCAGGGTGCCGGTCAGCGCGTTGATGTCGCAGGGCCGGCCTAAAATCTCCTGCAGGGACGTCGCTTCGCGGGAGAGCGGAAGGTCCCAGGCCGACGGCTGGCTGTTCAGGTTGAGTCCCAGGCCCAGCACCAGCGAGAGGATCTGGTCGGCGTTGACCTTTGCTTCGGTCAGAATGCCGCCCATTTTTTTTCCTCCGTGCCAGATATCGTTGGGCCACTTGATCCCCGGAGCAATCCCGGTCTCCTCCGCCAGGGTGCGGCAGACGGTGAGCCCCATCCAGAGGGTGAACGGCTGCATGCGCTCCGGCGGGAGTTCGGGCCGGAAGGCGAAGCTGGCGTAGAGATTCCCTTCTTCGGCACTGTTCCACGAGCGGCCGAGGCGTCCGCGCCCCTCGCTTTGCCGGCGGGAGAGAACGGTGAACGGGGTGGTTCTGCCTTCCGCAAGCAGACCCTCCGCGTCGCGGTTGGTGCTGCCGGTCCGGGTCTGAAAGACCAGGTGCTCCGCCGCCGGAGATCCGTCGAGATGGTGCAGCAGGTAGGGCAGGCAGAGGCGATGGGGAACCGTCCGCACGCGGTACCCGCGGTTGCGGACGGCGTCGAAAACAAAGCCGTCGCGGCGGAGTTTTTTCATCGATGACCACACGGCCACCCGCGAGACCCCGAGCAGGGCGGCAAGCTCGCTGCCGGTGGTGAATTCCTCCGGGGTCCGGTAGAGGCGTTTCAGGATGACGGTTTCCGGGGAGTGCATAAAGAATCGGTCGAATCAGAAGTGGCCGAGCTGGGCCAGGATCAGGGTGATGCCCGCCACGCAGGCGGTGTCGGACCGGAGGATCCGGCCCCCGAGGTTTGCCAGGGTGAAGCCGGACGCACGCAGGAGGACGCGTTCTTCGGCGGACCATCCGCGTTCCGGTCCCACGGCCAGGACGGCGTCCGATCCGCGAACGGTGTGGCGCGGGAGGGCGACCGATGCTTCGTACGGATCGAGAGCGACCCGGTCGGCGTCGGCCGGAAGGCGGGCGATACAGGCCGCGAGGTCCGGGTGACGAAGCACCTCCGGCAGTCGCGTGGAGAAGGCCTGTTCGGCGCCCTCGACGAGGTGCCGCCGGTATTCGCCCGTGGTCCAGAGCCGGCTTTCGAGGTAGGAGGGAACCCCCTTGGCCGCGTGGAAGAAATGGATCGTGCCGATGCCCAGGGCGGCGGCATCACGGAGGATCCGCCGGGCGCTCTGAGGGCGGGGGGCGCCCACCGCGAGAACCGCCGGGAGCGGCGGCGGTGCGGTTGATTCCCAGCGGAACTCCAGGACGAGGGCGTCGGGCAGGCGCCGGGCAATCCACGCCTTGCCGCGGGGCCCGTCGATCAAACCGACGTCGAAGCTCTGACCCTCCGCCCGTTTGAGGTGGCGCACGATGTGTTCGGCACGTCGATCTTCCAGGGGAAGGGGGGCCTCGGTTTCAGTCGGATTAAAAAGGATCAGGTTCACCCGGTATGCCGTCGATTCATTGCGAAAACCGCCGGGCGGGGGCGGTGCGTTCGGGCGCCGGGAGGAAGCGCCTCGCCCGGTGGAGAGGGGCGGCCGGCGGGGCCCGCCGCGATTTACCGCGGCTGCTCGCGTCATTCGCTTTCGCAACCGACGCAGCCCGGCGGCTTGGGTGCGGGTAGACGGAATCGAACCGACGTAGCCAGCTTGGAAGGCTGGAGTTTTACCACTAAACTATACCCGCGGTGATGGCGACAGGAATGCCTGTCGGTGATGGTCACTATGGAACCATTGCCGGCGAAAGTTCAAATTTTTTTTTACTATTTATTATCGCTTTAAACAGTTGCCGGACGGGATCAATGCTCGCTATATTGGCGCCGTTTATGGCTTTCATCTCGTCCACAACCACAGATAAGCCGGGTGCGACCGGTGCCCCGAAGAGGCGAACCGGTTTCGCCGAGTCCCAGAGGCTTGCCAAGCAGCGGGCCTACGAGAAGAAGGCCAGGAACTACAAGCTCAAGCTGGGCGAGCTGACGGTTTTCACCCAGCAGCTCGGCTCCATGCTGGAAGCCGGTCTGCCCATGGTCAGTTCGCTCGAGGCGTTGATGGAACAGACCGAAGATCCGGTTTTCCGGATTATTATTCGCGACGTGCGAAACGAGGTGGCATCCGGGAATCCGCTTTCCGCCGCGACCCGAAGGTATCCGCGGGCGTTCAACAATCTTTTTGTTTCCATGGTCGAAGCCGGGGAGGCGAGCGGTGCCCTGGCGCCGATCCTGAAGAAGGTGGCGGAGTATTTCGAGGCCACCCTGGCGCTGACCAAAAAGGTCAAATCCGCCATGACGTATCCCATCGCGGTTATCGGACTGGCCATTATCCTGGTCAATGTGCTGCTGATTTTTGTCATCCCGGTATTTGCGGAAATGTTCGAGGATTTCGGGGAGGAACTGCCCGCGCCGACCCAAATGCTGATCGACTTCAGCAACTTTATGAAGAGCAACATCGTCTTCCTGATCCTGGGCGGCGGTGTGCTGGTTTATATCTTCAAGAAATTCATTTCCACCGAACGGGGGCGGCGCATCCGCGACCAAATGGTGATGAAGATGCCGATCGTGGGGAAGCTGCGCCAGAAGATCTCCCTTTCGCGGTTCTGCCGGACTTACGCCATTCTCTCGCGCAGCGGGGTCCCGATTCTTCGCTCCCTGGAAATCGTTTCTTCCGCCAGCGGAAACACTTACGTCGAAGCAGCCTGCAAGGAAATCAGCCGCAGCATCAGCCAGGGGGGGCAGGTTTCGGATGTCCTCCGGGAGGATCCCTATTTCCCGCCCATGATGAAGCACATGGTCCGGGCGGGAGAACAGACCGGGAATGTGGACGGTATGATGCTCAAGGTCGCCGATTTTTATGATACGGAGGTCGATGCGACGGTTTCCGGCCTGACTTCGCTCCTTGAACCGATTATGATCGTGATTATCGGGGTGATCGTCGGCGGGATTGTCATGGCCATGTTCCTGCCCATATTCGAGCTTTCCAACGTAGTGGGGGGTTGACGTTTGGCGGTTCTGCGGCATTTAGGAAGGAAAAACGTGGCCTCGGTGCTTTAACATCCGTAGTTTGTTCCTTCCTTATGGCTTCCATACTTATTGTCGACGATCTTTCCTCTATCCACGAGATGTTGGAGGCCGTCATTCAGCCGACCGGTCACAACCCCGTATTCGCGCAGGATGGTGAAAAGGCGTTGTCGCTATACAAGTCGCATTCGTTCGACGTTGTCCTGGCCGACATTTCCATGCAGCCGATGGACGGGATTACCCTGCTCGAGCAGTTGAAGATTTACGATCCCCAGTGCGTGGTCATTATGATGACCGGGTACGCGAGCACCGATACGGCCATCAAGGCCCTGAAATACGGGGCCTTCGATTATATCAAGAAGCCGTTCAAAGTCGACGAGTTGCTCGATACCCTGGACCGGGCGATCGAGTACAAGGATCGCCAGGGGACCGTTTCGGCTTCCGGGCCGGCCCCGAAAGGGGGGGGCGCCGACGAGTCCGGCATCGAGGAGGTGCTCCCCGGGGCCAGTGAAAAAATCGGGCGGCTGCGTCAGCAGATCGCCAAGCTGACCGGCTCCCAGACCCCGGTGCTGCTCCAGGGGGAGATGGGCACCGGGAAAAAAGCCGTGGCCCGCATCCTTCACCGGGGGCGGGCGGGCATCGACGCGCCGCTGGTATCGGCGGATTGTTCCCAGGCCGATGTCGAGGCGTTTCACGAAAACCTGTTCGGTGAGGACAGCCAGGGAGGGCGCTGGATCAGCGACGCGGCGGGGGGAACGCTTTTCCTCGAGCATATCGAGGCCCTTTCGGATGAGCTGCAGGAACACCTGGTCGGCGTGCTGAAAAACAATATCAACCGGTTTCGTCTCATTTGCTCCTCCAACATCGACCTGGAGGAGAAGGTCGATGAAGGCGAGTTCAACGACGAGTTGTTCTACCGCATCGCGACGCTGCCGGTGAATCTTCCGCCCCTGAGGGAACATACGGCCGACATCCCGGAAATTATCAAGAATCGTGTGGCCCGCGTGGAGACCTCGAAATTCGACGCCCGGCAGATCGAATTCACCGACGAGGCGATGGATGCGCTGATCCATTACGGTTGGCCGGGCAACCTGGCGGAATTGAGCCAGGTAGTGGGCAACGTGGTTTCATCGGCGGAAGACCGGATTATCGGTATCGACGCGTTGCCGCTTCGCGTCCGGCCGTTCGAGGACTGGCCGACACTCGAGGACTACCTCGCTCCGAAGGAAAAGCACTATATCAAAGCCGTGCTGACCGCCTGTGGTGGTGACGAGGATCGGGCGGCGGACATTCTCGGGTGTGATCGCTCGAGGATTTCCTCCCTCGTGAACTCCTGAGTCGGGAGGCCGCCGCGCGAACGGGGGTGTCGCCTCCCGATTCACGCTCGTTCCGTCCTCCGCGGCCGGAGATGATGCGATGCCCGCGGTGAGGCGTTGCGGCGGATCCCCGGGGGGGCGGCCCGTTCGGGGATGCGGCCGGGCGCGCCTTCGGCTGGAGGCAGCGATTTCCGGCCTAACCGGCGGCAAGACGCGTTTCACGCTTGCCCAATCGGGCTTCTTCTTCACAAATGGTGCCAAAACGAAGATCCATGCCTAAACGCACTGATATCAAGACTATTCTCATCATCGGGTCCGGGCCCATCGTCATCGGGCAGGCCTGTGAGTTTGACTACAGCGGCACCCAAGCCTGCAAGGCCATAAGGGAGGAGGGTTACAAGGTTGTTCTGGTGAACAGCAATCCCGCCACCATCATGACCGATCCCGATTTCGCCGACGTGACCTACATCGAGCCGTTGACGGTCGAGATGCTCGAAAAGATCATCGAGGCGGAGCGGCCGGACGCGCTCCTGCCGACCCTCGGGGGGCAGACCGCCCTCAACCTTTCTCTCGATCTCGACAAGGCGGGTGTTTTGAAAAAGTACGGCGTGGAACTGATCGGTGCCCGGGTCGAGGCCATTATGAAGGGCGAGGACCGGGAGCTTTTCAAGGAGGCCATGGTCAAAATCGGTCTCGACGTGGCTCATTCGGCACGGGTCAAAAGCATGCAGGAAGCGCTCGATGCCACCAAAAAACTCGGCGCCTTCCCCTTTATTGTCCGCCCCAGCTACACCCTGGGCGGCGCCGGCGGCGGAATCGCCTACAACCGGGAGGAGTTCGAGGAGATTGTCGGTCACGGTCTCGACATTTCCCCCGTCCACGAGGTCCTGATCGAAGAATGCCTCCTCGGATGGAAGGAATACGAGATGGAGGTCATGCGCGATCACAAGGACCAGTGTGTGGTGATCTGTTCGATCGAGAATTTCGATCCCATGGGAGTCCACACCGGCGATTCGATCACGGTGGCTCCTGTGCTTACACTCACGGACAAGGAATACCAGCTGATGCGCGATGCCTCCTTTGCCGTGATCCGGGAAATCGGCGTCGAGACCGGCGGGAGCAATATTCAGTTTGCGGTGGATCCCGACACCGGGCGCATGGTGGTGATCGAGATGAATCCCCGCGTCTCGCGGAGTTCCGCCCTGGCCTCGAAGGCGACCGGTTTCCCCATCGCCAAGATTGCCGCCAAACTCGCGGTCGGTTACACGCTGGACGAACTGAGGAACGACATCACCCGGGAAACGCCGGCCAGCTTTGAGCCGACCATCGACTACATCGTCACCAAAATCCCCCGGTTCACATTTGAAAAGTTTCCCGGGGCCGATCCGACCCTGACTTCCTCCATGAAATCGGTGGGGGAGGCCATGGCGATCGGGCGGACATTCCGCGAGTCCATGCAGAAGGCGTTGCGCTCCCTTGAGATCGGCGCGCGCGGCTTCGGCGGGGGCGGGAAGTTCGGCGGAGACGAAATTCCGGACATGGACACCATTCGCAGCCGCCTGATCAAACCGAACGCCGAGCGGATTTTTTACATCCGCTACGCGTTCAAGGCGGGCATGTCCCCGGACGACGTTCAGGACCTGACCAAAATCGACATCTGGTTTCTGATGCAGCTCTTCGAAATCTACAAGATGGAGGAGCATCTCAAACAGGAGAAACTGGATTCCCTGGAACGGGATATGTTTCGGCGGGCCAAACGATTCGGTTTTACCGATCAACAGATTGCCTCCCTGGTGGGAGCCGGCCTCGAGGAGGTTCGCGCACGGCGCAAAGAATTGGGGGTCAACACGACATTTCGGCTGGTGGATACCTGCGCGGCGGAATTCGAGGCTTTCACTCCGTATTATTATTCCTCTTACGGCGATGAGAGCGAAATCATCCCTTCCGACCGCAAGAAAATCATGATCCTGGGAGGCGGTCCCAACCGGATCGGGCAGGGGATCGAATTTGACTATTGCTGCGTCCACGCCTCCTTTGCCCTGCGCGAAGACGGGTACGAGACCGTCATGGTCAATTCCAATCCCGAGACTGTTTCGACCGACTACGATACCTCCGACCGGCTGTATTTCGAGCCGCTCACGCTGGATGACGTCCTGGAAATCTACCACCAGGAGAAGTGTGACGGCGCCATCGTTCAGTTCGGGGGTCAGACACCGTTGAATCTCGCGGCGGATCTCAAGAAGCACGGGGTCAATATCATTGGAACCACGCCCGAATCCATCGACCTGGCGGAGGACCGCGAGCAGTTTATCAAGGTTCTGAACAAAATCGATCTGAAGCAGCCGCGCAACGCCATCGCCATGAACGCGGACGAGGCCTACAAGTGGGCCGAGGAAATCGGGTTTCCCGTGCTGCTCCGTCCCTCCTTCGTCCTCGGGGGCCGGGGGATGTTCATCGTGTATTCGATGGACGAGTTGAAAAAGGTGATCAGCCAGGCGGTGGAGGCCTCGCCCGACAAGCCGCTGCTCATCGACCAGTTCCTGGAGGACGCCATTGAGCTCGATGTCGATTGTGTGGCGGATGGCGAGACGGCGGTCATCGGGGGCATGCTTGAACATATTGAGTTTGCCGGCGTGCACAGCGGCGACGCCGCCATGGTCATGCCCCCGCACACACTGGAAGAACCCATGCTCGAACGCGTGCGGCAGTCCACCCACGCCCTGGCCAGGGAACTCAAGGTGATCGGGCTGATGAATATCCAGTTCGCCATCAAGGACGACGAGCTTTTCGTGCTCGAAGTGAATCCGCGCGCATCCCGGACCATTCCGTTTGTCAGCAAGGCGATCGGTGTTCCCATGGCCAAGATCGCGGCGCGCGTCATGGCCGGTTCCAAGCTCACGGACCTCGGTTTTACCGACGAGCTCGTTCCGAAACACTGGTGTGTCAAGGAATCGGTTTTTCCGTTCGTGCGTTTTCCCGGCGCATCCGTGGCCCTCAGCCCGGAGATGCGCAGCACCGGAGAGGTTATGGGAATGGACGAAGACCTCGGAATTGCCTTCGCCAAGACGCAGATGGCCGCGAAGCCGGCCTTGCCGGACTCCGGGAACGTGTTTCTGAGCGTCAAGGATCGGGACAAAGAGAAGGCGGTCGAATTGGCGCGAGGCCTGCAGGAGCTCGGCTTTGTCATCTATTCCACCGGCGGAACCGCCCGCTTTCTTCAGGAACGGGGCCTCGAGGTCAACCGCCTGTTCAAACTGACCGAGGGGAGGCCCAACGTGGTTGATATGCTCAAGAACGGCGAGATTGCCATGATTATCAACACGCCGTCGGGCATGATTCCTCTCCAGGATGAAAACAGGATTCGCTCCGTGGCGGTGGCCCACAATGTCTGTATTATGACAACCATTACCGGTGCGTACGCCGCACTTAACGGAATCCGCGCCGGCCGTCAGAAACGGGTCCAGGTGCGACCCCTTCAATCCTACTACAAGAACCTGGAGGAAGTGGACCGGGGTTGAGGATGCCGGAAACGCCCGTCCGCGGCGGAGCCCATCCGGTTTCATGCCGGATCCGTGAAATGCGAACCTTCTCATCCCTCCCGTGCCCGTGAAGAAAGAAAAGCGCCTGATCGCCCTACTGTCCGGCCCCGACCGGCGGGGGATTGTGGCGCGCCTGTCCGGCTGGATTTATGAACGCGGAGGAAATATCATTCACGCGGACCAGCACCGGGACCAGGAGGAGGGGATTTTTTTTCAGCGGATCGAATGGGACAGTGGAGCAGGGGACCTCGCCGCCGAGGCCGCCGCCTTTAAAGATGAAGCCGCCGGGCAGGGAATGGATGCCTTTGTCGCCCTGCCCGACCATGTCCCTTCGTTTGCCATCATGGTGTCCCGGTTTACCCACTGTTTCCACGACCTTGTGCTGCGTTGGAAGAGCGGCGAGTTTTCCTGCCGTATATCGGGGGTGATCTCCAATCACGATACGGTGCGCCGCGACTGCGAGGGTTACGGGATTCCGTTCCACCAGGTTTCGATCGATGCCGACAACAAGGCGGAGGTGGAAAACAGGCAGCTCCGCTTTTTGCAACGGGACCCGGTCGATTTTGTGGTTCTGGCGCGTTACATGCAGGTCCTTTCCCCGGAATTCCTCCGGGCGCTCGGGTGCCCGGTCATCAATATTCATCACTCTTTCCTTCCCGCCTTCGTAGGCGGGCGCCCTTATCACCAGGCGCACGCCCGGGGGGTCAAATTGATCGGTGCCACGGCCCATTACGCCACCGCCGTGCTCGACGACGGCCCCATTATCCATCAGGACGTGGTGCGGGTATCCCACCGGCACAACGTGCCCTCCCTAATCCGTAAAGGCCGCGACCTGGAGAAAATTGTTCTTTCCCAGGCCGTGGCCTGGCAACTCGAACACCGGATCCTGGTCTACGGTCGCAAGACCGTCGTTTTCGATTAGCCGGAATGGCAGGGCTAGGGGCGGGTTGCGCCGTCGGCTTTGCCGGTTAATGAGGTTGACTCCGTTCCGGGAGATCCCGTTTATTGGCGGTTTACCGGTTATCAAGCCCGAAAAATTTCCATGAAGAAAAAAAAGACTTCCGAACCCGAAAAGCAGATCGAAGCCGACGAGCGCAACATCGTGGCCGTGGATGAGGCCTATAAAGAGGCCGGTTTCGAGGACCGGATGTATCTGTTTTGGCACAAATACAGCAGCGTTATCATCGGTTTGATTGTGGCGGTCTTTGCCGGGCTTATTCTTTATTTTGCCGTCCTTTTCCTGGCGGAACGGCGGGAGGCATCCATTCGGAATCAGTATTCGGAAGCCGAAACCCCGGAACAGAAAGTGGCGTTTGCCCGGGAACACACCGGGCACAGATTGGCCGGGACGGCCGCCCTGGAGGTCGCCGACCGACGTTTTAACGAAGAGGAATACGAAGAGGCGGCCGAGTTGTACGCCCTCGCCCGGGAAAGTCTCGGCGGGCATCCGCTCGCCGGCCGTGCCGGCCTGGGAGAAGCGGTGGCCTACGTCATGCAGGGGCGATCCGACGATGCGGAAAGGGCACTGGGCGCGCTGGTCGAGGACGAGGGCGTCCTGCAGGCGGTCCGCATGGAGGCGGCTTACAACCTGGCTTTGCTCGCTTTTGAAAACGAGGACTACGACCGGGTTCGCAACCTCGCCGACAGGATCGGGGAGGAAGATATGATGGGTCTGTGGAGCGGGCGGGCGCAAAGTCTCGTCGACGATATTCCCTGAGCCTGAACCACGCGCGCTCACGGCCGCCCGCCGGCGCCATGGCCGGGCTGTGTTCGCGGCCGCCCGCCGGGGGCGCGGGAGGTCCCGCGCCCCCGAGCGGCTCAAGGAGCGGCTCAATGCGAATGGGACCCGGTTAAACGGTGCTGAACCGGTGGCGTTCGGGCTTCCGACCGGGGCGACCAGCGGGAAGTGTGTACCGCTTTGGGCCCAACCGAACGTTATTCGGCCCGATACCGCCAAGAGTCCGGGGCACCCTCCGCGGGGCCTGGGGTTCCCTCCGGTTCGGGCGCGTTATTTCCCCGGCTAGGTTTCCCGCGAATCACCGTTGGCGTCGACCGGTTCGTCCGGCAGATGTTTTTCCGGTGTGTTGAAGCGTTTCTCGTCGAACTGTTTTTCGCTCTTGGATACGATGCAGGTGATGGTGGCGTCGCCGGTTACATTAACCGCGGTCCGGACCATATCGACAATCCGGTCGACTCCGAGGATGATGGCGATTCCCTCCACCGGCAGGCCCACCTGGTTGAGGACCATGGCCAGCATGATGAGGCCCACTCCGGGCACTCCGGCGGTCCCGACCGATGCCATGGTTGCGGTGAGAATGACCATGAGGTAGTCGGCGACGGTCAGGTCGATAACGTAGGCCTGGGCAATGAACACAGTGGCGACCCCTTGCATGATGGCGGTACCGTCCATGTTGATGGTCGCACCGAGGGGGACCGTGAACGAGGAGGTCGATTTGTCCGCGCCCAGGCGGTGCTGGGTCGTGCTCAGGGTGATGGGGAGGGTCGCGTTGCTGCTTGCCGTGCTGAAGGCGAAGAGCTGGGCGGTCCGCATCTTTTTCAGGAATATCACCGGGTTGAGACGTGTGAACGTCCACAAAAGCACCGGGTAGACGACCAGGGCGTGGAAGAAGAGGACGACGAGGACAAGGGCCACGTATTGCGCCAGCTGCTGGATCGCGTCGATCCCCAGTACGGCGAACGTGGCCGCGATCAGGCCCAGTACGCCGATGGGGGCCGTTTTCATCACGAGGGTAACCAGCTTCATGATGATTCGGTTAACGTCCTCGAATCCTTTCAGCACGCGGCGGCCCGGTTCCCCGGACAGGGTCATGGCAAAGCCGAACAGGATGGAGAAGACGATGATTTGAAGCATGTTTCCCTCCGCCATGGCCTGGACCGGATTGGAGGGGAATATATCGATGATCACCTCGGTCAGAGGGGGGGCTTCACCCGCCTCAAAGGCCGCATCCGACTCGATGTTCATGCCTTCCCCCGGTTTGAAGGTGACGGCGGAAGTCAGGGCCACGGTGATTGCGAGCGCGGTGGTGAACATGTAGAGCAGCACCGATTTCAGCCCTACCCGGCCGAGTTTGCGGGCGTCCTCCAAAGAGGCGGTTCCGCAGACCAGCGAGACAAATACCAGGGGAACCACCAGCAGGTTGAGCAGGGAGAGGAAAACCTGGCCGATAACCCGGAATATGCCCTCGGTGAATACCGCCTCGACCCATCCCTCGTTTCCGGCTGCGTTTATAAGGGTTCCGATTCCCACACCCACCGCCATGGCGAGAAGTATTTGCTGGGTCAGTCCGATTTTTTTCATCGTTGGCTAGGTTGATTCTGGGTCGGGTGTCTCCGGAGGGGGAGGAGGGGTACGCGATGATCGATGCTTTTATATCCCGTCCGGAGGACACGGCGTCAACCCAAGAAATGGGAAAGCTCCCTCGCGTTGACGGATGGGGCCGGGGTGTAGCGCCGGGAAACCAATCCGGTTAAAACGGCAGGCGCAACCGCTTTGCGGCAATGCCGAGCTCGGCCAGCTTCTCGTCCAGGCGTCCTGTATCGAGAATCCCGGCGAGCCGCCCGCCCTCGTATACCGGGAAAATCTTACGCTTGTTCCGCGCCAGCATTTCGTAAAACAGGTCGAGCGGCCACTCGGCCTGGAGAATCGAAATGTTGCGTTCGCAATGGCGACCGACCGGATCCTCGTGCAGGAACCGCTCCTCGGCCAGGATTCCGGCCTGCTGGCGGGTGAGCATCCCGAAGAGAGCGCCGTTCTCGGTCAGGAGCAGGACGTGGGTTTCCTCCCGCTCGAACCGGCGCAGCGCATCGGCGACGGTTTCCCGGGGCTCGATTACCGAGAAATCGCGCTCGAGCAGGTCGCCGATGTGGAAATCCTTGAGGGTTTCCATTCTTTCGACCATGCGGTACTCCATATTGCCGGCAAAAAAGATAAACGAGAATAGAAGCGCGGGCAGGATGGCGACGCCGTAGCCGAAGAGCGGTAAACCAACCAGGGCGAACGCCACCCCGGCGGAGGCGAGAATCCGCGAAACCAGGGCCGCGGTGCCCGTCGCCCGCAAATAGGAAAACCGGTAGGTCAGAAACGCCCGGAGCATGCGGCCACCGTCCATGGGGAATATCGGCAGAAGG
>PXDC01000093.1 GCA_003565135.1 Verrucomicrobiota bacterium | reverse complement strand
GAAACGGCTTCCTGCAGCGGATCCCTCAGCTTCTCCCAAGCGTAAATCGTGAAGTAGGCGGAGACGAAGGCGAGGGATGCGTCGGGTTTGATTTTTGTTTGGAGGAACTGCCCGACGGAGCCCCGGGTCCGGTTGTCGCGGATACCGCTCCGGTGGGTGGGAGAAGTTTTCATTGTTGCATCTGCCATGGTTATCCGGCTGCGGGGGACGAGGTCGTTGGACGGCTCAAGGTTTCTAGCGGTCTATCGGGAGGGAAGGCAATCCTTTGATAACTACCTTCCTAGGAGAGGCCGAATGGTCCTGTACCCGTCAGGCGACCACCAATTGGCCATGCCTAATTTTATCCGAACCAGCTCGATTCCCAACCGCCCCGGCACATCCTGATAATCCGGGGGCTCCGCGTACAGCTTCTCCAGCTCCTGTCGGCTGATTGCCCCGAGGGCTTCGCAGGTCAGGATGCGCTCGTATTGGATGGCGTGGAGGAGGTCGTCGGGAGCGATCGTCCTCCCGGCGGAAGGGGGCACCCAAGTCTGAAAAGTGGCCAAGAAGTGGCCAAGCTGAAAAACTTACTTCGGGGCAAGTTTCGTAAATTGTTCTCCTAAAAGGAGCCGGCGATGGGACTCGAACCCGCAACCTACTGATTACAAATCAGTTGCTCTGCCAATTGAGCTACGCCGGCGGGTGGTACCCCCCCCGGGACTCGAACCCGGAACCAATTGATTAAGAGTCAACTGCTCTGCCAATTGAGCTAGGGAGGCAAACGGAAAAGCGGATAGGATCTCGGACATACTCTGTTCGTGTCAACTGGAAAGTTTTTCCGGTGACGGGTGTCGGCGGTAAGGGCATGGAGGAGGCGTGAACCGGCGGGGGCGTATCGGGGAAATGCCGCCGCGTCGGAATTCACCATCACCTCCGCGTACTGCGAAACGGTTCGATTAGAAGTAGCGAACGAAGGCGTCGCGACGCAGGCGTTCGAGCCAACGTTCCTGCGAATCGCGGGCCATGCGGCTGACCAGAATTTCTTCAATTTCCTCGCGAACCTCCTGCAGCGGGGCGAGCCCGGCCTCGCGGCGGTCTTCCACGTAGAGAATGTACACGCCGGACGGGCCCGCATCGATGGGGTCGGAGTAGGATTCCTTATCCAGGGCGGAGGCCACCTGGCGCCAGTCCTCGCGGAGGTCGGAAACATTCAGCCAACCCCAGCTGCCTCCGCGCGGCGCCCGGCGGTCCCGGGAGTGCTCGCGGGCGACGTCGGCGAAAGCCTCGCCGTCTTCCAGCGCCCGCATCACGGTGTCGATACGGTTGTCCAGGGCTTCGGGCGTGTCGGCGGTCAGTTGGATGAGGCGCAGGTAAATGGACTCGTCACGTTGGAAGCGCTCGGGGTTGTCCCGGTAGAATTCCTCGATCCGCACCGGGCTGACCACGGCTTCCGACTGCCGCATCTGGCTGCGCATGTAGCGCACGATGATTTCCTCCCGGGTATCCTCCCGGAAATCCCGCATGGACATGCCGTGGTCCCGGAGGTGACGCAGGAGGCGGCTGCGGTCACCGTCGAAATCCCGCACCAGGATTTCGTTGATCTCGTGTTCGATAAAACTGTCCGGGATCCGGTAACCTCGTTCGTCAAACGCCTTAACAATCAGGACGCGATCGACCATGCTCTGGACGATCTCCTCCTCGAGTTCGCGCATGCGTTGGTGAAACTCCTGCTCGGTGCGACTGGCCCGCCGAACCTGTTCGACGAGGCGTGCGGCTTCGGTGCGTATTTCGCGGTAGGTGATGATTCTGTCTTCCACCACGGCGGCGATCCCGTTGTCGACCTGCCGCGTCTGTCCGGTCGGCGCGGGGGCCGGATCCATCTCCGGCGCGGGACGTTGAGCCGTACCGGAAAGGGGGATCGACAGCAGGAGGAGCGCGGCCGGGAGGCGGCGGCACCAACGCCGCGCGCGAGCGAGCCGGGAGCGACCGGAACGCCAAAAGATCGGTGTCCCGGAGCGGGGCGGAATGTTCGGCGGCGAAATAGGCGACGGCATAAAGTCAGATTCTTTTCAAAAAGGTGGCGATTTCTCTCAGTCTGGAAAGCGCCTGTTTACCGGTCAAGCGGGGAAAGCGACTGCCGACGCGGATATAATCGTTCCTGTTTCCTGAAGCGCGCAGGCATTTGAGTCGGTTCCCTTCCGTCTCGACAGCAAGAATCTCCTTTTGTTCGGCGAGACAACGGATGGCGGCGGCGCGGATGAGGGCCTCGGTTGCGTCGGGTGGCGGCCCGAAGCGGTCGGTGAGTTCGTTCCTGAGCTCGTCGACTTCCCGCGGTTCGGCCGCCATGGCGAGGCGGCGGTAGGTGTCGAGGCGAAGGCGCACTTCGGGGATGTAGGAATCCGGGATCCGCGCTTCGATAGGCGGGCAGGCCTTGTCGCGGAGTTCGCTTTCCTTGAGCGCGGCGAATCGGTCGGCGGTGGTGGTTTTTTCGGCCTGTCCCTCGCCGCTGAGCAGGAAGTCGATCCGGAGGGTGGCGCGAATCGCGGCGGCGCTTTTTTCTCCCTTGAGGCGGGCGATGCTCTGGCGAAGGAGCTGGCAATAGAGGTCGAAGCCGACCCCGGCGATATGGCCGCTCTGTTTGGTGCCGAGGAGGTTGCCGGCTCCGCGCAGTTCGAGGTCGCGCATGGCAATCTTGAATCCGGCGCCGAGCTGGTTGTGCTGGCGGAGGGCGGCCAGGCGTTTGCGGGCGATTTCGTGCACGCGGCCGTGGCGGTGGAGCAGCAGGTAGGCGTAGGCCTGGTTCTTGAACCGACCGACCCGCCCCCGCAGTTGGTAGAGTTGGGAGAGTCCGAATCGATCGGCGGTTTCGACGATCAATGTGTTGCAGTTGGGGATGTCGAGACCGGACTCGATGATGGTGGTCGACACCAGGAGATCGTAACGGCCGGCGGTGAATTCGGTCATGATCCGCTCCAGAACCTTTTCCGGCATCTGCCCGTGGCCGACGGCGATCCGGATTTCCGGGACCATTTCTCGGAGCCGGGCGGCAACGGATTCAATGGTGTCGACCCGGTTGTGCAGGTAAAAGATCTGTCCCCCGCGGCGGCGCTCGAGACGAATCGCATCGACGATAAGTTTCGGATCGTAATTGCGCACGATGGTTTTGATCGGGAGACGGTCGACGGGAGGTGTTTCGATGACGCTGAGATCGCGCGCGCCGGATAGGGCCAGATAGAGTGTGCGGGGGATGGGCGTGGCGCTCATGGAAAGGATCTCGACCGACTCGCGCATCCGCTTGAGGTTTTCCTTTTGTTTGAGACCGAAACGATGTTCCTCGTCGATGACGACGAGGCCGAGTTCGCGAAAGCGAAGATCGGCGCTCAGCAGTCGGTGTGTGCCGATTATGATGTCGATTTTGCCCTGGGACAGGGCGGAGATGATTTTGGCCTGCCGGGGACGGCTGCGGAAGCGGCTGAGCATGTCCACGATGACCGGGTAATCGGCCATACGCTCGCGGAATGTCTGGAAGTGCTGTTGAGCCAGCACCGTGGTCGGCACCAGGACGGCCACCTGTTTGCCCGCCATGACGGCCTTGAAGGCGGCACGCATGGCGACCTCGGTTTTACCGTAGCCGACATCGCCGCAGAGGAGGCGGTCCATGGGTTTCGTTTTCTCCATATCCGCTTTGCACTCGCCGGCGGCCCGGAGCTGGTCGCGGGTTTCGGTGTGCAGGAAGGCGGCTTCGAATTCCCGCTGCCAGTTATCGTCCGGGGGGTAGGTGAAGCCGCTCCGGGTCTCCCGCAGCGCCTGGGTGCGCAGCAGCTCGGCGGCGAAATCAAAGGTGGCTTTTTCCGCGGCGCGGCGGGTTTTCTCCCACTGGCCCGATCCGATCCGGCCCAGCGCCGGCCGGGCTTTGGCGAGCCCGACGTACCGGGTCAGGAGGTGGGATTCGTGAAACGGGACGTGCAGGGTGACATCGCCGTCGAACTCAACGGAGATCATTTCGCGCCGTTCGCCCCGTGATTCGATGAGGTTGATGCCGCGGAAGCGGCAGATGCCGTGTTGGACGTGGACCAGATAATCGCCGTCGGAGAGCTCGGAAAAGTCGAGGAGCTGTTCGACCTGGGAGCGAAGCACGCGCTTGCGGTGTCGCCGCACGGGACGGTGTTGCCGGTAGCGTCCGAAGATTTCGCCATCCGAAACCACCACGATTCCCCGCCGCGGCGGAGCCGACGGATCGGGTGTCGCCTGCTCCGGGCGCAAATGGAAGCGACCCGGTTCGGTGTGGCGGAACAGGAACCCCTCGTTGATCGCTCCGCGGCAAAAGGTCGGATGAAATCCGCGCAGCGAGGCATCCTCCGCCAGGATTTCCCGCAGGCGGGATTCCTCGCCCTCGTTGTGCGTGAACAGCGCGATGTCGAATCCCTCGCGATACCAATGAAGCAGTTGGCGGAAAAAGCCGGCCCGGGTTTCGCTGCCGCCGGAGGCGTTTTCGGAAAGGCTGTCCCAATTGCCGATGGGGCGGTAGGCGTCGAGCGATTCGGTCTCCCAATGGGAGCGCCGACAGGGTTCCGGGAAGAGTCCGGCCGGATTGTCCAAATCGCTCAATACGTGCCAGTGGTGGGAGCTTTGCGGGGCGGACGGACGGGCGGCCGCGGTGAGCAGATCGGATTCGCGAAAGGCGGAAAAGGCGTCTTCGGACCAGGTTTCCGGATGAGCCAGAATCCAGCGGGTCGATGGATCGAGGTAATCGGCAAGGCTCCCCGCCGTTTCCCGTGTCACCTGGGTGGCGGAGGGGGAAACAAGGATCGAGGGCACGGCTTCCGAGGAGCGCTGGTCGGCGGGATCGAAGGCCCGGATTTCTTCGATGGTATCACCGAAAAAGTCGATGCGGTAAGGGGTTTCCGCGGCCACGGGGTAAACGTCCACGATGCCTCCGCGCACGGCGTATTGGCCGGGGTTCTCGCAGAGGGATTCGCAATCGTAGTCGAGATTCCGGAGGCGTTCGATCAGTTCCTGAAAGCGGATTTCCTCTCCGGCGGACAAACGGATTTCCCGCCTTCGGAGCATTTCCGGGTCCGGTGCCGGGTCGAGCGCGGCCGCCGCCGTGGTCACCACGACCAGCGGTGAGCCGGGCGACCGGTCAGGTGTCTCCCGGAGCAGGTTGAACACGTGGAGGCGATCGGCCTCCGCTTCGCCGTCCCGACCGGCCTCTCCCGGGGGCAGCAAGACCGTGTTCGGCCGGGGCTCCGGCGCGACCAGGTTCAAGAGCGATTCGGTTGCTTCGAGAAAACGCTCGGCCCCCGGAAGATCCGGACAGACGACGAGGGTCGTGGCCGGCTCACGTTGCGCGAGCAGTGCCGTCACCACTGCGGGTCCCGCCGCCGGGGTGATCCCGGTGTGGAGGGTGCGGCGGAAGTCGGTGATCCGGGTCGTTCCGGATTGGGAGGCGCTGGTCGGCATGGAAAGGAAAAGGACGTGTTTGGCTGCGTGAACCGTAATTTCGGCAATGGCGACGCCGGCGGAACCGTCGTCGGAGACGGATTCGGCGGCGTTCCGTAATACTTGACTAAAATCGCCGGATGTAAACCGCGTTGGCACGGATTTGCCGGTTCGCGTGGAATCGGGCTCCCGGACATTCCTGCCGGCGGGGCGCTTCGGGGCGGATTTATTCCGGTGACCGGAAGCGGTAATGGGAGACAAACCATTCGTTGCCGCTGCGATAGCCCCAGAGCTCGGCACAGGCGAGAAAGAATATTTCCCAGTAGCGCCACCATTTCCGTGCGGCTTCCGCGCCGTAGGTGGCGGCGAGAACGGGCATGAGCAAGGTTCGATTTCGCCGCATGTTCGCCAGCCAGGCTTCGGCGGTCCGCCGGTAGTGATCGCCGCCGACCACCCAGTGGGACTCGAGGGACAGCCGGTCCTGGAAGTACAGGGGGAGCTGGTCCGAGGGCATCATGCCGCCGGTGAAAAAGTAGCGGCTCATCCAGTCGCTGTCGTCCCGGGCGACAAAATGGTAGGGCGCGAGACGGTGGGTGAAAATATGCAGGAAGAAGCGCCCGCCGGGCCGCAGCCAGTCGGCGACGCGTCCGAACAACCGCCGGTAATTTTTCATGTGTTCGAACATTTCGACCGAGACGATCCGGTCGAAGCGTTCGTAACACTGGAAATCCCGCATGTCGGCGGTAATGACCTCAATATTGCCGATTCCGGCGCCGGAGGCCCGGTCCATAATAAACTCCCGCT